>JBAHZX010000107.1:0-10966 GCA_037132815.1 Shewanella sp. | reverse complement strand
GGCCCAATCCAGTTGCGTCACGCCAGGAAGCACTGCTTGCTCGGGAAAGTGACCATTAAAAACTGACAGCTCTGCGGCTATGAAGAGGCGAAATATGATGACGTCGTCACTTTTTTGCTTGGATAAAATTTGAGGTAAGGTAGGACTAATCATGGTCGAATAGCTCAGTTAGTCGTGCCTGTACTCGTTTCCCTTGTTTATCGATGGGCAGCCGATCAGGGTAGCGCCAACGTCTGGGTAAGGTGACTCGTTCAAACAGGGTTAATAGCTGGGTCTTGAGCAAATTGTTCAGGCTCAACTTGCCTTCACGGTCAAGATGGGCCTTGCCATGGTCTGATAGTTCGATAACGGCACCCAGTTGAATACGCGGCTGGTCTAAAATCACCAGTGCAGCATGACTGACAAGGGGGTGATTCTCGAGTAATGTCTCCATCTGCACCAGAGAGATACGTTTCTCTTCGATCTTGACAATGCGATCCAGACGTCCTTGCAGTCGGAATAGTCCTGGTGCGATGAGGGTTATCTTATCTTCACATCTAAGCCAGTCTTGGTCTTCTAAATAGGGAGACTTGATCGTAAGGGCTCCATCTTTGGGGTCTTGTGTTATTTCAACGTTGGCAAAGGCTTGCCATGGTTGATCTTGTTTTATTTGGCGTCGATAGCCGATACCTCCCGTTTCGGTGCTACCAAAAACTTCGATAGGCTGGCGTCCATAACAATGAGCGATGCCTTGAGCTGAGTCGAAATTGAGTGGACCGCCAGAACTGAAGACTAAGCTGGGTGATCTTAGCTGTTTTTCATTGTCCAGAGACTCAGGTAAACGGGATAGCTGAGCCGGACTGCTGATGAGGCATAGGTTAGGAAACAAGCTAGTGTAATAGCTTAGGGTTTCCGGATATTCGATAATATCACTCAAGAAGGGTCGGCCAGCGGCCAATGGCCAAAGGATCTTGAATAATAGGCCATAGATGTGTTGATGAGAAACCGTTGAAACAACGCTACATTGGGGCAAGTGTTTGGCAAAAGTATGCTCCAATGCCGTCACTTCAGCATCTAATTGAGTGAGTGATTTGTGAACGGCTTTGGGTAGGCCACTGCTTCCTGAAGTATACAGTACCAGCTCGCCCCATTGCTCACTAGTCGGCCATTGACTGCTAGCAGAGGAGAGTTCTTTCTTAAGCATGATGAAGGCCTTATCTTCACATAAGACCTGATCTGAAATCACTCCATCGAATTCATGAGTTAACTCATTCAAGCTACCCGCTTGAGTGTTGGCTGGTAAGATGATTTTTTTTCCGGCAAGTAATGCAGCGCATAAGCCGACAGCAAACAGGTCACTAGAATCACAGGATAATAACCAGCGTCGGCAAGATGATAGGCTCAGTTGCTGATACACACTGGCAATTTGATTAGTGAATGCACCTCCAGTGATAATATCATGATGGTTAAAACTGATAAGCTGTTGGCTCGAAGGCCCCTTGGATAACCAAGATTTGAGTAACTCTGTCATGATTTTTTCAACCAAATGCTTCTATATAACCATTCGCCACCCAGTAGCGAACCGATAATTAAATAGGCGATTAGCCCATTATATAATGTCCAGATATCTAATGAGGCGTAGTGTACCGTGTACAAAGCCACAGACCCATTAACAATAAATAATCCACACCATATCAGGGTAACTTTTTTTAGGTAAGGAGTTGCTTCGTCAGGAAGTTCGGGATCCTTTAGCCTTGCTAACCTCTCTATCATGCTTGGGCCTAACTTTAGCGAGTAGGCGAATAGTATCAACATACTGAAGTTTATGACCACTGGATAGTAAAGTAACCAGTCATGCTGTTTAGCAATAAAGCTCGCAGCCGTTAACCCAATGCCCATTAAGATGGGTAAGACCATAGCTTTGACTTGTTGCTTCTGAATCAATAATCGTATGACTAAAATGAAACATAGCACCATAGCTAAGGTGCCAGCAGGCAAATATTTTAGTCCGAAATAAACGGTCAGAGGGTATCCAAGTAGCAAAGCCCCTGTGACTATTTGCAGGAATAACCGCATTAGTCTGTAACAAGCCCTTCGATGGCTGACACCACATCGTCCACGGTACGCACGGCTTTAAATTCTTCGGGTTTGATCTTTTTTCCTGTTATCTGTTGTAACTTGATGACGAGATCAACAGCATCAATACTGTCGAGGTCGAGCTCTTCATACAAGGATGCGGATGCTGATATATCCGCTTCATCTACCTCAAAATCATCGACTAAAATGCGGGTTAGAGCGTGTAGAATTTGTTCACGGCTTTGCATCATCTCTCCTAAGCTCGCTGTGATTGGATAAAGCTGGCTAGATTCGCCACGCTATAAAAATGTGTCTTGGTGGTATCAGAATTGGCTTCTATTTTGATATTGAACTGCTTTTTTATCGCCAAACCAAGCTCTAAAGCATCGATGGAATCTAGTCCTAGTCCTTCACCGAAAAGTGCACCCTCGGTTTCAATATCATCGATGGTGACATCTTCGAGAACCAAGCAATTTATAATTAATTGTTTTATTTCGTTATGTAGTTTTATCATTTTTTAAGTTCATCTTAAAGTAATCTTCTAGATCTCGTGTAATTTGACGTGCTATTTTTGCATTGCCTCCAGCAATGCCATCATACCTAGTATGGTCGATGGTTTCACCTACCTCGACTTGCATGCCTATAGTGCGACGAGGTATTTCATACCAGGCTTCTTGTTTACTCAAACCAGATGCATTGGTACGTAGAACCACAGGTAATATATCTGTTTTGGTTCTGATTGCAATATTGGCGGCGCCTCGGGTAAAGCCGTTGATGCTGGAGCCTAAAGCTGTGCGTGTGCCTTCGGGGAAAATAATTAAATTAGTGCCATTTTTTAACACATGCTTGCAATCTTCGAGTAGTAATTCGACGTCCCGATTGGGAATATAGCCAGCACAGGCTATCACTCCTCGCATAAAAGGGTTTCGCCAGACCCCCTGTTTAACGATGCAGGTGGAGTTGGGCATCAGGCTGATTAATACCACAATATCGATTAGAGTTGGGTGGTTAGCGATCACCACTCTCCCTTTAGCTGAAGCTAGCCGCTCTATATTCTCCGAACTAACCTTGATGATACCTGTCCAGGTCAGCATATAAACGAAGCCGCGAAACATGATGTGTACCATCTTTTGTATTCGACGGATGCGCTTCAACTTGGTGCCAGGCCAGAACCTCACCAGGGGTAAAATGGTTAACGAGCTTAGTAATCCACCGATACCGAAAGTGATATAGCAACCGATGCCGCCTATCCACCTAGGTACATAGGCTAATCCCGTTAGTTTGACTGCTGGAGTATTAGTCAAAACGGAGCTGCCAATGATAGTGACACAAGTTACCGGCCAGAGGCTTGTTAATAGACAAGCTGTGTACCAGCTCACTATAGCTAATATTTTTAGCTTCCTGAGCATGACCGAGTATCAATTGTGGCTGCTTTGATGACTTGTCGCATCTAGTGAGAACCCATGCCAGAGAGAGGGGTAGGTCAGTTTCATCAACAAAATGTGCATATATTTCAGCTACAGGCTGATCGCCGAAGACGAGTAATACAGGGGTTGGATCTTCATGAAGCTGAGCATATGCTTCGATAAGTGCCTGTGGCAAGCTTTCTTCACCTGCGGCAATCGAAGTCGAGGGGGCTCGGTTATTCGTAAGAATGCTGTAAATACCGCTTGCTGTGTTATGTACAGATTGGCTAAAAGCCATAGGTGAAAGCGGTTCTTCTTCTATTATTTTATCGAGTAAGCCTATGGTGCGATGTAACTCTCCGTGTCTGGAAGCAAAAATGGTGCGACAAAAATTAGGCGCATCGGTCTGAAATGCAGCCTCGAGTTGCATCTTAGTCAAGGTGCTATAGCGTCGTCGCTTCATTGGAGGGATCTGAGCTAATTTAGGTGCATCAGGCAAGGGGACAATTTGGGGAACATACATATTCTGCCAGTCTTGTGGTTGCTGATACCGGGGGGACCAGGCCCCCCAAGAACAAATATTAAACCTTAATTGCAACAGCTCCTCCTAGCATGATTAATCTAAATTGTTAATGTAAGCAATTAAATTAATTGGTTATATTGTAGATCTTAGTGTTGCTGTCACCAGTGTAGCAGCAACACTAGGCTATCAGGGATGATAGCGTATTTCTAGATAATTAGTGTTGTCGAGCTGTATACTTTTGTATCGTTTAGCGGGTTAGAACCCACAGCTTGAGCTGCGGGGTGTTAGGGGGACTAGTTTGATAAATATTTTTTTAGCTTACGCAGTGTCACCTTCACTTTCTTCGTGTTTGCTGGACCCATGCGAACTAGGAGTTTCTGAGCGTTGGGTAGTGCTTCGAGTTGAGGATCCACAAATTGGTAGTTTACACTAACACCATCCAATTCAATTGGTTGTTCTATTATAGGTGCAGCCAGCATGATATCTATTGCTTGCAGCATTCTTAGGTTAAAATTTAAGTCTCTATAGCCTAATTCATCGAAGGCCTCTCCAAACAAGGGCGTTAGTTCCTTGTAGGTCGCTGCGAGTTGCTGTTCATCTAGGTTGGTGATGAAATCGGTGTACAGATCATACCTGTGATAACTATCGGGATTAAGATACGTCTTGTTGGTGATGTCTGAAACGGTGAAAATTCTGTCGGGGGCTTTAAGTGGGCTCACTTTACGTGCCAGCTCACCTTGGGCTAAGTTATCGACGAAGACCACGAAATGTCGAATCAGATTTTTGTCAACTAATAGTGACTCGATCTTTATGTCATCGGCAATATTGACTATTTTTTGATGAACAAATCCATCACTGTTACTTAACCTTGGTAATGGTTCCACCTGAACTAGTGGTTCGGTTTCAATGACTTCAGGTTCTATAATTTCTTCAGTTATAGATTCTGGAGTCTCTCCAACTGTTACCATAGGCTCTATCGAAGCTATGTCTGCCACTTCAATAGGCAGTTGCTGAGGTACTGTATCTAGTTCATCGTTTTGGAAGTAATAGTAGGCATATCCTGCGACTAAAACTGCAAACACAACGACAATAATCGCTAATGCGTTGGTATTTAATGATTTATTTTGTGTAGAGATTCTATCTTCTTGATTGACTTGCATGTAATCCCCTTGATAAATACGACTCGGTTACAGGAAGTGACAGCTCTAAGGTGAAATACCAAAAAGAAGGCTTCTCTATTTTGCAAAATTTAACCGCTATGTCTATAGGCGTAAGTGGAATTAAAGAATAATTAATCGAATAAAAATTAACGGATTAATGATTTTGCTATGCTTGCACGTATTGCTCTCGATCACCTAGCCAACGTTGTACTATGCTATCGACATTTTCTGGGACCTGCTCCATGATATGTACGGCTAGTTTTTGAATGTTGGGGATCAGCGCCTGATCTCGAATTAAATCAGCAATTTTCATATCGGCAATTCCTGTCTGCTTGGTACCTAATACTTCGCCAGGACCTCTTATCTCCAAATCCTTCTGCGCTATGATGAAGCCATCATTGCTGTTCCTGAGTACCCCCAATCGCTTGGTTGCCGTCGGTGACAAGGGCGACTTATACATGAGTACGCAGTGACTAGCGACGGCGCCTCGACCGACCCGTCCCCTGAGTTGATGTAATTGAGCTAGACCTAAACGTTCCGGGTTTTCTATGATCATCAGGCTGGCATTGGGAACATCGACCCCCACCTCTATGACGGTGGTGGCGACCAAGAGATTCAATTCGCCTGATTTGAATTCGGCCATGATGGCCTGTTTTTCAGTGGACTTCATGCGTCCATGAACCAAACCTATCTTGAGCTCTGGCAGTGCTAATGTCAGCTCTGCGGCGGTATCTTCTGCCGCCTGGCACTCCAAAACTTCGGATTCTTCGATCAAGGTGCATACCCAGTAGGTCTGCCTGCCATCAAGAGAGGTAGCATGGCGGACTCGTTCTATGACCTCGTTACGCCTCATGTCTGCAACGGCTACAGTTGTCACTGGAGTTCGCCCAGGTGGTAATTCGTCGATCACTGAAGTATCGAGATCGGCATAGGCCGTCATGGCCAAGGTGCGCGGAATTGGCGTAGCAGTCATGATCAACTGGTGGGGGTGGAAGCCCTGACTAATACCCTTCTCTCGAAGTTCAAGTCTCTGATGTACGCCAAATCTATGTTGTTCATCAATAATGATCAGGGCTAGATTGTTGAAGACTACCTGTTTTTGGAAAATGGCATGGGTGCCGATAATGATATCAGCCTCACCGGACTCAATATCTTGCAAAGATTTTGCTCTGGCCTTCCCCTTGAGCTTACCTGCTAGCCAGCCGACTTTTAGCCCGAGAGGCTCAAACCAGACGGCGAAGTTCTCGGCGTGTTGCTCGGCTAATAACTCTGTTGGGGCCATCATGGCCACTTGATAGCCATTTTCTATCGCCTGCAATGCTGCTAAAGCGGCCACTAATGTTTTACCCGAGCCAACGTCTCCCTGAACCAAACGCATCATAGGTGAACTTTTTTCGAGATCGCTGCAAATCTCAACGCCTACTCTCTGTTGCGCTCCGGTAGGTTTAAATGGCAGAGCCATGAGGAAGGGGTTGAGTAGTTTGCCCGTTGCCGCCAGACTCACCGCATGATCGCGATTGCTGCGTTGACGCAACTTGAGCATGCTTAGGTTGTGAGCTAAAAGTTCCTCTTGGATCAAACGTTGCTGTGCTGGATGACGGCCTTGTTCTAGATCCAATTGGGAAACTTGGTTATTGGGTCGGTGTAATAGCTGTAAGGCCGCTTTGAGAGTCAGGTTATTTGGTTGAAGCTGAGGTGGGAGTAACTCCTGCAAGCCGCCTTCGTCGAGCATAGCTAAGGCTTGATCTGTCAGTTTTATCCAGCTTGCCTGCTTTAAACCTTCGGTTGTCGGGTACACAGGCGTCAAAGTATCGCTGATCACCTGATCGGTATTTCCATGAATGAGCTTATATTCAGGATGGATTATTTCGGCCTGATGCTTACCGCGTTTAATCTCACCATAGGCCCTGATGCTTGCGCCATTGACTAAACCATTCTTTTGCGCCACAGAAAAATTAAAAAATCTGAGGGTTAGGCAGCCTGTGTCATCTTGTACTGTACAGGTCATCATGCGTTTTCGCCCTTGGATGATCTGACTGGATTGGATCACGGCTTCTATGGTGCCATAACTGCCTGGATAGAGTGAGGCTATGGGGTATATTTGAGTGCGGTCTTCATACCTTAATGGTAGGTGGAATAGTAGATCTTGTACCGTGATAATGCCGAGTTTAGTCAGACGTTCGGCCATTTTTTTGGCAACGCCATTAAGATCTGTTACCGGCACAAGTTCGAGTCTCTTCACGCCCGCTACCCATTATATCAGTTGAATATTATCTGAGTGAAAAACTCAAACACTGTATTTATATACATATACTATCAGATAAACCCATGATGGCAATGTTAGGGCAGATTTATCCCTTCACAGCCAGCCCTTCAGCCTCGCGATAAGAGCAGCATCGATTATGTTTGTGGCTATAATTCAGACTTTCCAGCTTATTTTGTGCCTTGTTTAATGCGGCTATTGCCAGTGTAGGTTGACCGAGTATGTTGGCACCTATGGCTAAACGATAGTTTGCATAAGCCTTTTCATAATCTTGGCTTTGTTCACCAAGTATTTCTAGCTGTGCCAGGTTCATGGTGTTGGCTGCTGCATCTATGGCAGTGATTAGGCTTGCGCTAACGGGCAGGGAAAAGGTTGTCGCTGTGCTAATGAGAGTGCTGACTAATAAGAACATTTTCATATGTTTCTCCTTGTAGAGCCGAATGCTCGGATGGATTAAGTCCCTTTATGGATACAGGACTATTATCAAGGAGATTAGAAGAAACTTGCAGGCACAAAGGTCATAAGATCATGATGACAATTGTCATCATGATCTTATTTCTAAATGTAAGGGGCTGAATATTAAGCTGAGGCCTGAACGAGCAAATAGCCCATATAGCCGAGATAAGCGGTTAATAATACGGCACCTTCGCGGCGGCCGATCCTGAATCCAGTCCAAGCAAAGGGTAGCAAAAGTAGGGATAGTGCCAGCATGACGATAAAATCAAAGTTCTGAATACCGGCGGCGGCAATAGGATGAACCAGTGCGGTTACACCTAAAATTCCTAAGATATTAAAAAGGTTAGAGCCGACTATGTTGCCTATGGCTATGTCACTCTCTCCTTTACGTGCGGCCACAATTGAAGTGACGAGCTCGGGCATGCTGGTGCCTATGGCGACTATGGTTAAACCTATGATGACTTCACTGATGCCAAATGTTCGGGCGAGATCCACTGCGCCATCGACGAAGAGTATTCCGCCGCTGACGAGCATGCTGATCCCTATGATAATAAACAACACAGAAAGCACAGGTTTCTGTGGGCTGTTATCTATCTCTTTGCTGTCACCACTATTGCGTGAACTGATATAGCTGAAGCTAAGATAGCTGACTAATAAGCTGAAAAGCAGGACACCATCCCAGAAACTGAGCTCGCCATCGACAAGTAAGCCCCAGAAGAGCATAGAGGCGACGATCATGATGGGAATATCACGTTTGACCATCTGTGATTTCACCTGAACTGGGCTTATGAGAGCTGTTATTGCCAAGATGAGTCCGATGTTGGCGATGTTCGAGCCGATAACATTCCCTAAGGCTATGCCACTATTGCCAGCCAAGGCTGATTTTAAACTCACGGCTAGTTCGGGGGCACTGGTTCCAAAGGCAACGATGGTAAGGCCGATAATCAGAGGGGTGATGCCGAGTCTGAGGGCGATAGCACTGGCACCTCGTACTAAAGTTTCGGCACCTAAGGTGAGGATCACGAAGCCACCTATGATTGAAAGAGCAATTAACATCTTAGTTCCAATTATCCTGTAGTAATTTTTCGATTGGCTAGCTTAAAGTTTTTTCAGCATAAGGCAAACATTAACGTCATTTTATGTCATCAATGTTGTTTTACACATTTTACCCCCCTATGGGAGCGCCTAAACAAATCCACTTCTGTGTTGCACTCTTTTGAAAGAGGTGGCTTAATTATAAGGAACCTCCATTATTTCAACAATGCACCTTGAATTGGATCCGCTCAGTCTGCTCTGAAACCTGCACTTGAAGTAGAGTGGGTATATACAGTGAAATGGTCAGAGTGAGTCTAATACCTACGATTATAATTCATCTTCCCAGCGGATCTTACCACCACGAATACCATCGACTTTGTCTGTAAATTTTTCTTCCAGTACATGACGCTTAATTTTCAGTGTCGGAGTCAGCACATCGTTATCGACATTCCAAGCGTCCTTGACGACGATGATGGCATCAAGCGTTTCATGGGATTCAAGATTGGGGTTGATACTGTCCAACGTAGCCTTAAGTGAACTACGAACCTCTTCTCTTGGCTGCAGGGAGGCACCTTCGGATAGTTGTACTAAGGCGATCGGGTGGGCGAGCCCTGAACCTATGACGCAAAGTAGCTCAATATGGGGATCTTGTGCCAGTTTGCGCTCGATAGGTACGGGGGCAATATATTTACCCTTAGAGGTCTTAAAGTTATCCTTGACCCTGCCGGTAATGGATACCCAGCCATCGTTGTCAATAGAGCAGAGATCTCCTGTGCGGAAATAACCTTCTTCATCGAATGAGGCTGTGGTTAGCGCTTCTTGCTTATAGTAACCCATCATCAAGCCTGGGCTTTTTACCAAAAGTTCACCTTGGTCTGTTTGCTTGATTAGGCAACCTTCGACGGCGCGTCCCACGGTGCCAATTTTACTGGCATCGAAGGGATAGTTGATGATGGAGTAGGCACTGTTTTCTGTCATTCCCCAGGCTTCACTGATATTGAGACCAATATCGTGATACCAATGGATCAGTGACGGTGGAATAGGTGCTGAGCCAGATCCCAGTAGGCGGCAGTGCTCGAGGCCAAGACCTGCATGGATTTTCTTCTTGACGATGCCGTTGATAATAGGGATTTTTAGTAGTAAGTTCAGCTTACTATTGCCAATTTTGCCGATAATATTTTGTTGGAACAGACTCCAGAGCCTAGGAACCGAGAAAAAAACCGTGGGTTTGGCACGTTGAACATCGGCAACAAAGCTATCCAGACTTTCGACGAAGGCGACGCTGCTGCCAGAGTAGAAAGAAGAACCTTCCATCGCTACGCGTTCAGTGATGTGAGCCAGAGGCAAGTAAGAGATTAATCTGTCGTCGATGCCAGTGTTAAGATCTCTTACTACCGCTTTACAGGTCCAGGCATAACTGGCGAAGGTCTGCATCGCACCTTTAGGCTTGCCGGTGGACCCTGAAGTATAGATCAACGTCATGACCTGCTCTGGAGTGGCAAATGGTGCATCTAGCAAGGGGTTACCAAGTTGCATTAAGCTTGCCCACTTATATTGAGCCGGCATCGTGTCGTAAGGCATGGCCATTCGCAAGATATCACCGCCAACTCCAGCTTCCTGATCGGCCCAGTAATCTAGCTTACCGATAATAATGGCCTTGGCTTCGCTGTGTTCCAATACATAACGTATGGTATCTGCGTTAGCCGTTGGGTAGATAGGTACACTGATATAGCCACCGTGCATTAGGGCTAGGTCGGTAATAAACCATTCAGCACAGTTTTTAGAAAGTACGGCGATTTTATCACCTGGCTTTAGTCCTAAGTGTCTCAGCGCACCGGCGAGTTGCTGCATTTTTTGCTGTACTTCACGCCAGCTAAAGTCCTGGTATTGGCCATTGATTGGTTGTCTTAGGTAGGTCGAGTCACCCAGTGTGTCGACCCAGTGGTCGAGCATTTCTACAGGTGTTTTGATCTGTGCTTCCATCGGCAACTCCATACTTGTGATTATGAATTTAATTTCAATCGGCAAACTTTTGTTTTTATAAGGCTTGTGTTTGTTGTCGGTATAA
>JBAHZX010000105.1:0-13277 GCA_037132815.1 Shewanella sp. | reverse complement strand
TAAGGTTTATCATATCCAGACCGTGAACGGGGCAATAGCTCACTTTAAGGGATGGGTTAACGGAAAAATGAAAGGCGTAGCAACAAAGTATTTATCAAATTATCTTGCTTGGTTTAGGGAAAGTAACGCCAAGCTCAATAAGCAGGGAATATTAGTCGCTGCCTATGGGTGACAACAGTGTTTTACAACAGAGCCAAATAAAGACAGCACTCAAGAGGTCCGCCGACAATAACGGCAATGGCAATGGCAATGGCAAAGTGTTCCCTTACTGGATGAGTGACATCGTTGGCTTGAAAAGTCACAACTGCATGTCCCGCCGAAAAGTAGCTTAGGTAATTACCTATAGCCTGAATCAGTGGCCAAATCTAACGCGCTACCTTGAAGATGGTAGGCTTAACATCGACAATAATCGTGCAGAGCGAGCCATAAAGCCGTTTGTAATTGGACGCATACTAATACAGCCAATGGTGCGAACGCATAGTGCTATGCTGTACAGCATGATAGAAACAGCCAAGGCTAATGGATTAATCCCCTTCGATTATCTCATTCACTGCCTCGAGCAGTTGTCACTCAAGCCTGAAAGTTTAGATCACTTGCTGCCTTGTAATATAAAACTAAGCTAGGTGCAGTTCGCCGGACGGATACCAATAAGGAGGCTGCCAAATTGATATTAGGCGAACATAGCCAAGCGATTGTCGTGAGCGATCAATGTCCCAGCTACAACTGGATTGAGCTCGAACGACATCAATTTTGCCTTGCCCATGTGCAGCGTAATTTACAACAAATGGCTGATTATTCCGGAAAGGGGCTGACTTCGAGTATCGGCAATCGGCTGGTATTGCTATTCAAATCAGTATTTCGCACTCAACATAGGTGAGGTTAGCGAAATAAGATTGCGTCGACGAATACAAAGATTGCGACGCAGTATCAGCGACAACCTTGAACGCGGTATAAAAGTCCCCGCTTCACGATACTCAGGCAGATGCCAGCATATTCTCAAATATGAACAAGGTTTATGTTTTTTTCAATCACCCAGGCACACCTTTGACCAATAACTGTGATCAGCGCTATCATTACGGCTGTGGTCGGTAAAAAAGACTACCCAGACGTATTTGGGCTCATGTCAGCTTAGCCAATACTCCTCTGGTGAATGCTATCAACAGCGAGCTTCGAATATTTTTATGAATGGGAGGAGAGGATAAACAATGTTATTGAGCAAAACTAGGCTGGCACGTTGAGGTATAGCGATCAAGTTCAATCAGTCCACGAAGTATGATGCCGTGGTAACGGGCTCTAATTAGCTGATAATCCATAGAGGGTGCAAAATAATAAGTCACATCTTCAGCACCCGTTTGTTCCACAGGTATCAAGGTTAACTCACCCCAGGGCGCTATATTTTCTGCCTGTGCATCCTCAACATAGAATTGATAAGCCTCTATACCATCAGAAGCTTGCCTGATTAAAGCAAATTGTTTTCGGTCTTGCTGCAGGTATTGACGAATTTGAATCAACAGGGTGTCCACATCTCGCAGAGGAATATGCTCTGATGCATAGGTCTTTATGTCACCATCAATATCCACCCGAGACTCACGACCATTATGATCAAAACTAACCTGCATGTCTCGAGAGCGAAAACCTGTCACTTTTTGATGAAAATTATCGGTTAGCCATTCATCGGTTATACTCGACCAAGATAATTCTACCCGCTGACGATACTGGGTTCCGATACCTAA
Source organism: Shewanella sp. (assembly GCA_037132815.1). Lineage (GTDB taxonomy): Bacteria > Pseudomonadota > Gammaproteobacteria > Enterobacterales > Shewanellaceae > Shewanella. The sequence continues at coordinate 11,544 of JBAHZX010000105.1, read as the reverse complement.
AATACTGACTTCACTTTTTGAGGTAACTATTGCTGTTTGGCCCTGCCAAACCTCAACTCTTTTCATGGTTCCAGTATGTATACCACTCAGATAAATAGAGTAATTTGAAGTGCGACTGCACTCTGCTAACTCCAAGCCCAGTCCTTGCTTGTATACCGTATTGGCGAATGCGGTATTGGTTAATGCTACTAGCAATAAAACGAATACAATCGCAATGTTAGCCATCATCAAAACACTTCGTTTACATTAAGGTAGAAGTTAGTTTCATTTTCACCCACACCTACGTCAAAACGTAAATTGATATTGTCTTTGATGTTAAAGCGAAAGCCTGCTCCATAAGAAGTTAATAAATCTTCGGTCAAATCCCCTACTTTAGGTGCTACGCTGCCTAACGCCCCCCAAAAAACCATGCCATAACGTTGGAATATGGGTAAGCGATACTCAACTTGCCCCATCATCATCTGCTCATCACGGTACCGCCCATTAATATATCCGCGCATGGTATTAGAACCACCAAGATCTGGTAACATATTCCAAGGCACATCACCCTGGGTAAAATGCCCCTGTACTTGCCATGCAATGAGCCCTGGCATTGAACACTTTCCAGAGCATAGTCCTAACCCTGAACTTAAATCAATATAATGGGCTAACTCGATATCATAAGTATAAAACGAAGAAAATTGGTTATTTTGATATAAACCAGCATCAATTTGAAATAACCAGCCCTTGGTGGCATTCAATCGATAATCTCGTGAATCATAGATGCTGGTGACCATTAGGCCTGAGCTGACGTTACTTGGAAAAATATTAGCCGAATCCACTGACATTTCAGTTTCCACCAACTCTAGTCTATCTCCTTTGGCATAAATAAAATTAGCACCAATACCGAAAAAATAGTTGTTAGCAACTTGAGTCATCCAACGTGGCTTAAAACTATATAGCTGCTCTTCATACTCATGATGATTACTGTCTTGGTCACCTTTCTCGATACCTTGACCATAATAAACAGCAGCTTCATTATATAACTCTAACCCCAACAATAATCTTTGCTTGCCTTGATTAAAAAATGTCATATTCTCAACTTCGACACCATAAGAGTTGTTCATCGACACAAACGAATTCAACACCAAGGATGATGGCTGCTCTTTAATTGATGCATTGTCAGTTTTATATAATCCTACCATCAACAGGCCCACCCCAAATTTTTTCTCAGGAGTGTAATATGCCGTTGGTAAATAACTCATATCAATGGCTTTACTCTCATCAAATTCACCATCTGCACCAAAAACAGACAAAATGTTATCAACCCATGTCGGTTGTATATTTTCTGGAGTTTCAAATAACGGTTCAACGGCGATGGCAATATTAGAAAAAATAAATAGGGATAACAGGGAAATCCGTTTCATAAGGGCTCAAATTAATGATGGGTACAAGGAAGGCGTTAAGTGTTTTAAGCATCATTTGATGCAAATCGGTATTTTAACACGTCATCAAAATAGAACAATTAATTTGTTTGAGCTTGGGTATAATACTTATTCCCTTTATTATCCTCGTGGCAATGTTACCGTGACGATCGAGCTGTCCAGTAGCTGATCATAAATCAGACGATTATGAATGTTACAGGCTAAAATATTTAATTCTTACACAATAAAATATTAATAAGGCAAAGATCAATGCAGGTGAAAATTAACATGGGAATATTGTTAATATTGAATCATGTTTAGTGCTTGCTCGAAGGGTTAGACAATTCACAAGCAATACCCTAGAACCTGAGTTTTAAACTCTAGTCACATTAGTGTACTAAACGTCTTCTTTGCCTATTCTGCTCGCTCCGGCATTAGCCGAACAGAGATAAACTGTGGCTTCTAACCCTGTTTTTGTTGCGTACTGACTCTCAATAGCTTGGACTACAGCATCGGTCAATGCATGATCCACTAAGGCTACGACACAACCACCAAAGCCTCCACCAGTCATCCTCACGCCTCCACGTTTGCCTATGACTAGTGAGATAATGTCAACTAAGGTATCTATTTCTGCCACTGTGATTTCGAAATCATCACGCATAGAGGCGTGAGATTTAGCCATTAACTCGCTCAATTTAGGTATATTGCCAGCTTCTAGCGCATGACTGGCATGTTGAGTTCTACGATTTTCGGTCAGCACATGTCGTGCTCGCCTATAACAGACATCAGACAGCTCCGATTTAGCAACTTCAAGTTGGCTAAGCTCAACATGTCTGAGGCTTTCAACTCCGAAGTGATCGGCGACGGCTTTGCATTGATCACGTCTTAATTTAAATTGTGCATCAATCCGCCCACGCTGAACATTGGAGTTTACTATGATAAGGCTTAGGCTATCAGGAATATGAATCGGTTTACTGTCTAAATCTTCACAATCTATGAGTAGGGCATGATCTTGTTCGCCCAAGGCACAGATCATCTGATCCATGATCCCGCAGGCGTAGCCAACATATTGGTTTTCACCCCGCTGGGCCATCTGAGCGACGGCAAGGGGTGAAAGCCTAAGCTGGCTGCAATCGTTGACTGCGGCGCCAAAGGCTATTTCTAAGGCTGCCGATGATGACAGACCTGCATCTATGGGCACATTGCTAACCACAGAGATATCGAGTCCTTTGGCCGTGAGTCCTGTTACTGCCAACGCGGCAGTAAACCCCTTAAGATAATTAATCCAGCCGTCATTTGGATCCATCTTGCCTTCTTGACCGAAGGCCCACTGTTTTATTTCACCAGGGAAAGCGTCAGATATGGCGCGATAGATATCATCATCTCGGCGCTTTACTGCAATGACCGTATGAAAATTAATGGCAGCAGGTAAAACAAAGCCGTCGTTATAATCAGTATGTTCTCCGATCAAGTTGACTCGGCCCGGAGCTAGGTACAGATCATCTGCAGTTGTGCCAAAGGTTTGCACAAATAATTTGTTGGCGCGCTGTGCGGGATTCGACATGCTTTAAAGGTTCTCTTATCAATGTTTGCTCAATAATTGCCATTTGGCAGAAGTTGAAATATGGCACTTGTCGGTCGTTCCATCTAATGGGTTTGGTATCTAGCTGCTGTATTAGCCGTTAGAGGGTACAAATAATAATGTATAGGTTTTTATAGCATGAGTTAGCCGAGACTGTAACTGAGTTTTTCAACATTCTTAGACCAGCGAACTAACAGGTCTATTTGTTTGGCTGAAAGGAGTTGATCACAACAGGCCATGAACTAGGTATATTTATTGTGTAATGTGCAAACTAGTTCTATCTTATACGAATGGAAATACATTACTGGATTGTTAGAATTAAGTATGCACATATATACCGATTCTACTTTAAGATGCATGATTTTAGTGGCAATTAAAAGTAGTTTAGCGCACAGGTTCATTGGCTTAGGTAGACCCTAAGCACCTATATCCATGTCTGCGAGGCCTTGACCGCAGTACAATAGCTAGTGTATTCCTTATAACAGACAGGGCAAGGTCAGTAACACAGCATCAATCACTTTTTAACCCATCCTATTAGGAGCGACTGAGCAAATTCACTTCGGTGTTGCACTCTTTTGAAAGAAATAGCTTATTAAGGAACCACCATTTTTTCAACAATAGACCTTGAATTAGATCAGCTCAGTCTGCTTTGAAACCTACACTTTGAAGTGGAACGAGTATATAGGTTTGAGAATATATCAAGCCTTATTTTCTATCTCTTTGGCGTTTGACAGAGCCACATGTGACTCTGGCATCAGGTCGTTGATCACATGATCGACAAAACCCGCCCCAGCGGCTTCATAAAGATTATAGATGCAATGGACTCCAGATTCCTTTAAAGAATCCACATCTTCAGTATATTGAACGATAGCGCTTAGCTTGCCCTTGTAATCTAGTTTGCGTAATTGTTCGGCGGCAAATAAATTACCTATGTGGTGAGGCATGGCGAGCAGAACCAGATCTAAATTGGGAGCATGTTCAAGTTTTTCCCAAAAATCGGTATCTGAAGCATCGCCCTGTACTACATGACGCCCCTGTTCTTTATGAAAATCAACCAGCTCTTGTTTATGTTCTATGCCTAAGATCTCGCCATCGAATTTAGCGCGGAGTTCGTCATATGCCCCGCAGCCTATTCGTCCCATGCCTAAAATTAAAAAGCGCGGATTACCAACTAAGATCTGACGATCTTCAGGGTGAAGAGGGTGCTTTTCAAACTTCTGTAATCGTCTTTGGAATTTCTGATATAAACGATTGGAAACGGTATTTAGCGGTGCAGCAAACAAAAAGCTAATACTCAGAGCCACCGCTAAAATCACTAGCCATTGGGACGGTAACCAACCTTTTGTGGTGGCCACAGCCGCCACAATTAGACCAAATTCACTATAGTTGCCTAAATTAAGTGAGGTCATGAGTGAGGTACGTGATCTCAGTTTAAAACGGGTCAATATGAAGAAAAACAGGCCTATTTTAAATGGAACTATTAACACTAAAATAGCCGCCAGACCTATGTCTGGGAAGCTAGGCAGACCATTAAGCCCAACGGTCAGAAAGAAGGCAACTAGAAATAGTTCCTTGAAGTAAAACAATGACTTTGCTAGTTCAGATGACTTGGAGTGCCCCGCGAGTAAAATACCAATGACTAAGGCGCCTAGATCAGGTTTTAGGCCAACCGCCTCAAATAGCCAACCACCGAGAACAAGAGCCATGACTAAACCAAATAACACCAGGAGTTCACCGTGACCTACCTGATCGAAAGCCTTGTAGATAAGTGGTTTAGCAAAGGGGAGCAAGAGTAGGCCAAATGCCCATACCGAAGGAATATCTCCCTTAGAGATAGTCAGGAAGGCGACGGCGACGATATCCTGTATAATGAGAATGCCTATGGCAACACGGCCATAGAGAGATTGCATATCTCCCTTATCTTCCAACACTTTTACAGCGAAGATAGTACTTGAGAAGCTCAAGGCAAAAGCTAGCAAGGCAAGCTGGTTGAAATCCAAATTAGTGAGTTGATCTAACCCTATCATGCCTAAGAGCTTAAGCAGTGAGATAAAAAATAGCATGGATCCCATCATGTGTAGGCTAGAGCCAGCCCAGACTTCGACTTTAAACAGACTCTTGATATCTAGCTTCAGGCCGATGGCGAAGAGCAGCAGGGTGACACCCAGCTCGGCGAGTTGCTCTAATAAAGGCAGACTAGATTCATCTATGCCAAACAGAAAGAGTACAAACCCTGCAACAAGATAGCCTATCAATGGCGGTAGCCCTACTCGGCTGACGAGCATGCCACAGGCTAGAGTAATGATTAAAATGGCCGGTTCCATGTTTCTCCTATTTTTTATTCTTAATTAAGTCAATTACCTATTACTATATAAGAACTTGATGAAGTTTAAATGAATATTATGTTGAAGGAAACCTAAGGTCAGCATCACTGATTCAGTAGTAGATCCAAGTGCTTAGAGAATTCAGCAGGTTTCATAAAACCTGTGATTCTTAAGTCGTCCCGACTCTGCCCGTCCGTATCAAACATCAAGAGTGTGGGTAGGCCCAGCACATCATAGTGTTCGAGTAGTTCAATATCTATATCATCATTTTCAGTGACGTCAGCCTGCAGAAATACGATGTTAGCCAGACGCGCCTGAACCTGAGGATCTTTGAATGTGATGGCTTCAAATTCTTTACAGGTGATACACCAATCGGCATAGAAATCTACCATTACCGGCTTACCCTGAGCAGCAGCCTTTGCTATTTCTGCGTTCAAATCATCCAGAGACTTGATCCGTTTATGGGATATGTACTGCTCTGACACTGTTGATGTGACTGAACCTTGATACCCTAAGTGAGTCATTACAGCCTGAAAACCGTAAGAAAAACTGGCAAGTAGCATTAAGGTAAGCAGAACCGAACGTGTCGTCTGCTTCCAACTAAACTTGGTGAGCTTGTTTTGATGGATGAGATAACCGACTAAGGTGACTCCCCAAATGGACCAGAAAATATCAGAGACCAGCCCAGGCCAGATACGGCCTATCATCACGATAGATACAGCGATGAGCAAGAAGCCAAAGATAGTCTTGATCACGTCCATCCAACTGCCAGCTCTTGGCAGTAACTTGCCACCAGAGGTGCCGATGATCAGCAGAGGTAAGCCCATGCCCATACTCAACACATATAATGCGAGGAAGCCCTGTAACAAATCACCTGTTTGGGCGACATAGATAAGGGCACCTGAGAGTGGAGCAGTAGTACAAGGTGATGCAACCAGTCCAGAGATCACGCCCATCATGAAGACGCCAATCACATTGCCACTCTTCTGATTACTGGAAAAATTGTTCATTTTCTCCTGCCACTTAGAAGGCAGTTTCAGTTCATAGAGGCCAAACATAGACAGGCTGAGTACGAAAAATAAAATTGCCAGCACAATCAGTACGGCAGGGTGTTGCAGCGCTGCCTGATATTTCATTCCCGCAGAGGCGACGACCAATCCCACTAAGGAGTACGTAATTGCCATACCCTGTACATAAATCATAGATAGGCTGAATGCCTTGGCCGTAGAGAGTTTCTTGCCTTGGCCGACGATGATCCCCGATAGAATGGGGTACATGGGAAATACACAAGGTGTTAGTGCTAAACCAATGCCTAGGCCAAAAAAGATCACTAAGGTCCAGATTAGACTGTCGCCAGACAGCATCTGACTCAAGCTGTCTTGTTGGGTAATTGGCCCCTGAGAGCTTGTTGAATCTGTAATTACTTGGGGTTCGACCAGTTTTTCACCTGTGGCAAGCTCGTTGTTGAGTAAGCCATCATTGGCTTCTACTTTACTGAGTAAGGCACTTTTTTTGGTCGGAGGGAAACATAACTTACCTTCGGCACAACCCATAAAGGTAACGCTAACAGTGTCGCCGTCGCTAGCCTCACGAATAGCGATGGGGATCTCGACATAAGAGTAAAAGACCTCTTGATTGCCAAAGTAGTCATCGGTGTGATTTTTTCCCCGTGGAATAGACATTTCACCTAATATTGCGCCATTGGCTTCAAACTTAAGCTTGTCACGGTACATGTAATAGCCGTCGGCAATCACCCAACTAATCTGGAGTCGATTGCCTTGTTGACTAAAATCGAAGACGAAAGCTTCATCTACAGGCATCAACTTAGGTTCACCGTTGAGAAAGTCGAATTTACTGCTGCTAAAGATCCCTTCGCTGTATGCTAATGGTGCTAACAACAGCAGGGAAGTAAATATTAATGAAATAGCTAAGGTGACTAATTTTTTCATGATTGGGTAGTTTCTTGTTTCCATTTAATACGTAGAGTGAATCTATATGACTAGCTGTTGTTTATGTTTATTTTACATGAGTTAACCACAAGTTACTTCTTTTACCCAGTTTACATATTCAAACAAGCCATTAATAACAGGGATGGCTATGATTTCAGGTACTTTATAAGGGTGCAACTTGTTAATGGTTTGCTCCAAAGCGGAATAACAATCTTGAGTGCATTTTATCTGTAACTGATATTCATGCTCTTCACATACTTTATCTTGCCAACGATAGATGGAAGTGACGGGTGCCGATATCTGTATGCAGGCAGCAAGTTTTTTTTCGACTAACTGCTTAGCCAATTTAGTCGCGCTTTTCTGTGAAGGCAAGGTGGTGATGACTAACAGCAGCTTACTTTGCATCTTACCGCCTATTATTTAAGCTAAATTAAAATTGTGTTAAGCTCTTAATTCCATCAAACTCAGAAAAATCGAATTCTGGAGCGGTTTATGCTCGTTCAATGAGCATACTTTACGACTTTTAATTCATGCTTGCATTAAGACATCGCTAAAATAGTGAGTTTACTCATGAATCGTCCGCTCTACCTTAATGAAATTATCTATGTTGTACTTGAAAATAGACCTGTAACCCCCATTTAAGGTTCATGTTGGGTAAAAAAATGTTCATTCATTATCAGTATTTGTGAGGTCAGTGTGTTTTTTGTTTTATTAGTTATTTTCGTTCTGGTGCCAGTCATTGAATTGAATGTACTGATCAGTGTCGGTGAATCATTAGGCAGTTGGACTACCGTAGGTTTAGTCTTCTTAACTGCTATTGTCGGGGTATCTCTGGTCCGCAGTCAAGGGATCAGCACTTTAATACAAGTACAACAGAAACTGTCACGCAGTGAGGCGCCCGGTCAGGAAATTGTCGAAGGTATGATGCTGGCGGTGGCGGGTGTACTGCTATTAATACCTGGGTTTGTTACCGATTTGATTGGTTTGATACTCTTAACCCCTTTCACCCGCATTCCCGTCGCTGCTTTTCTCTATAAACGTATGCAGATAAAAGTTGCCTCCAATGGTGGGTTTCAAGCTGGATTTGGTCCAGGGGTTAGTGGTGAACACGGTGGGTTTCAGTCAGATAATCATAGGTTTGATCACTCGGCATTTAGTGAAAAGTCACATCAGAGCAGAAATCCCGAAGGTGGTGATACCTTTGATGGAGATTTTGAACATAAACCCGATCCGAGTGACAAATGTCTCGAGAGTCATCAGATCCATGAGGATAAAGGTGGCAGCAAGGAAGATAAATAATCTAGGAATTTATTTTTGGATTCTTAGGATAAAAAAACTCTTCTCTGCAACTAATATGGCTAAATTTTCGGGTGTTTTTGTAGGGTAACTTCATAAAGCCTGATACTCCTTTACCCTGTATTTTACCCACATGACTCAATATTCTGTTCAGACTAGCGCGAAATGCCGTCTGTTTTCTGGGATTAAGTAATCTTAAATAGCTATGTATTTTCATGTGATTAGGTAGCACCTCGAAAATAATGCAGCCTGTGTGGTGGATCTTATTTATCCAAGCCAGTTCAGTCATGATCTCTGTTGGGAGCTCAAGGTTTTCATCTGGATCGCGACCATCTTCGAAATAAGAGTGTAGGCGAGACTTATCTTCCTGCGAGGGGGCGCTACCGACTTCGAATACCAGTTGCTGCTCAGAGCCTATTTCAAACGGTGCTTTAGTGTCATCTCGCTCCAGATGGATCGTATCTCGAGCATTAAAAAAACAAGCCTTGAAAACTCCTATTCGGCGAATACCTCTGGCTAGAGTCACCATGTTATTAACGGCTAATATCAGCGCTTGTTTCTCATGGATGTTGTAAAGGGCTAAATTGGAATCAATAAAAATGCCGCTTTCTCGCCAATGGATGGCTAAGCCTCCCGCTATCGAATATTGACTTATTCGACCTACCGCAGCGATAAAGCCTTTTTCAGTGTCTCCCATGCCCACCATGAAATTACGATAATATTTTTCCAATTGCAGGTCGTCCATCTTCTCGGTAGGCTCAGCAGTGTTATGCTCCCTAAGAAATGACTTTCTAGAGCTGTAGATCACCGTCTCTACATCTTGGCCCTGAGAGAGTTCCCAGATAGGGATATCTTCAACTAATGCAGGCTTTGAGATTTCTGGCAAATGCAGTCTATGACTGTGAAGCATACTTTTAAGGAAGTAATCTCCAGCACGCTTACGCTGCTCGGCATTGTCACTAAGCATGCCATCTAAGGTTCTGGCCAGCTCTACTGGCAAGCCGATTGAAGTGGCAGTAATGACCTTGCTGCCAAAGCGGCTAGATTGTCCAGAAGCTATAGCATAGAGAGTAGCAGCGACGCCTTGTTCATCGAAACGAGTGCTGGACAATGCACCATTGAACTGCTCTTCACCGATAAAATAGACATCGCCCATTCTAGCATTAGTATGTTGATGATCACTGGAGAGCAGATCCATGACGTTGCCATTAACGGGATTACCTTGAGCATCCCGCTGGGCGAACACGGCCGATCCCCAGTCAATAAGAGAGAGGTGATTATTCTTGATATCATAGACTAAGTTCGAAGGCTTAATATCGCCGTGCACTAAGGGGCGACCATGATGAAGATACTGAAGTATGCGGGCGAGCTGCCTGGCAATGCTCATTACCATATAAGCGGGTAATGTCCCTCGTTTAAGGCAGAGTTGCTCCAAATCTTCCCCTGGGGCTCTAGCCATGACTAATATCCCTTGCTTACCCGCATGGGCAAACTTGATAGCGGGTGGAACATTAGGATGCTTAACCTGAGCTAGCATGAAGGCCTCTTCTTCCAACCTGTCTTGTATATTTTGTGGCAAGGTGATCCGAGAGAATTTAAACACATGGGATTCACCTTGAGGATTGACTCCCGCAAACACGAAACCATAGGCCCCCTTACCCACTAACTCTAAACTGACATAGCCTAATTTTGCCAACTGTTGCTTACATAATCTAATCCAAGCTCTATGCTTTCTGGCATCGTTTGCCTTGAGAAGATAGATGGATTGTTCTTCGGAGATATAGAAGTGCTGCAGTTGAGGAGTAGGCTTAAGAGTTGTCTGTTTCGATGTAGTCATTGAGGAGAATAACACCCATAAGCTGAAGTAAGAACCGAAACATCAGTATATACCCGTTCCACTTCAAAGTGCAGGCTGCAGAGCAACCTGAACGAATCCAATTCAAGGTGTATTGTTGAAATAATGGAGTTCCCTTATAAGCCATGTCTTTCAAAAGAGTGCAACATAGAAGTGGATTTTTCAGGCGCGCCCATAGTGTGGGTTTAAAAGTGTGAGGTTCATCATTTTCAGTCATTTAATCTATAGAAATAAGTTTTTACTACATACATTTTAACCAAGTATTTTAAATTTTTAAAATAGAGATAATGTCTTAAGATGAATTTTACCTCCTATAGCATTTTTTCGAGGCCGTTATTGACTTAAATCAATTCAGCTTTAAACCATGAGAGGTAATATTTTTATTAATTAAAGTGCTTAATTGCCAGTGAGTCAGTTGCACTTAAATATAGCCTCAATTTTTACAGCGAGGCACCACACTGAAAAGGATGGCATATGCCGGAAATGGATAAGGCTCAATTAATTGAACTACTGGAATTTCCCAGAAAACGCATCCTACAGTCTATGGAGTTAAATTCATGCCCACATGCTGGATTTTTCAATAGCAGTGATGAGCAATGCCTCAATTGCTATCAAGGCATGGAATGCATCTGGATGAACCACAATGATGAATGTATCGCGGTGGAGGAAAAATCGGTGAAAGATCTCAAGCAACAGCTGCTTATCGCCGTTGACTTTATCGACTCAAGCCTCACACCATACCATTTGTCGAGACGGAAATGTCTATGTGACAATTGTTTTTGGCTAAAAAAGACACAAAAGCTGTTGGTTACAGATTCAACTGACTAAATTTAGTTCTTTATTTTAGTTTTACTTTCTTTGTTGCGCCCAAGCTTTACACGCAAGCCGTGTTCCTATTAGAGTATAAGTCCAAAATAGCTCTAGCTTTCCTTTCTTGAGTACTGATTAGTACTGGATTGCTGGCAGATGAATAGGACAGAAATATGGAACCCGGTTTTTGGCACGATAAGTGGGATAAGAAGCAATTAGGTTTTCACTTGAATGAGGTTAATGCATTATTAATAAAATATTGGCCAGAATTAGCTTTAGGCAGCCATCACTCTGGCTGTGACATCAATGTGTTTGTTCCCCTATG
>JBAHZX010000103.1:0-22042 GCA_037132815.1 Shewanella sp. | reverse complement strand
ACATCCCCATTGACAAGATAATGCCAACCTTGTGCAGAGGGTATCCACACGCGCTTAACCTCCTGCCACAAAAAAGGTGTCTGGGCCAAAAATAAACGCCAAGCACTCTCAGGATTGGCCAACTTATATAACACTTGGCTAGCGTAGGCCGTTGTGATACTAATTTGACGACGCAGTATCTCAGCTTGAGTCTCAAGAGGCTTGTCGCTACTAAAGAGATAGCCCCACTTCTTGTCACTATTATCGATAAACCAGCTTAACAGACTGAGGTAGTCCTTATTAATTAGGGGGTAGATCTTTTGATTCGTGAGGAGGGGCTGTTGAGCCGACCTCTTTATAGATAACTAGTGTTATGAATAGCCAGTATCATGCCAACTTTATAAGCCACTGTTTTTTTAAGGGGTTGATGTTTTAAGTTAAATATCCTGGGCCACATCTTGCTCAGCATCAAGCAAGATGTGGCCCAGCGAGCAAGATATGGCCCAGCTTTTTGATTTCGAGCCGTTATAACAAAAGAATGACTGAGATCTTACCTTTGATAATACATTGACATCCTTTGTTAGTAAGACGGTGCTATTCCTGCCACTTTTTTTCGCTAACCTTTGCACTTTCTTTGTTGCTCGTCACAATACCATTCACGATTTCAGTTTCAGGCTCAACGGCGGTTAATTTTTCTAGCTGTAAAGCCAGTAAGGTACGTTTGATTAATAAGGCCTTTAACAATGTATCTAGTTGCATCAGCTCTGCATCTGCGCGAGCATAAGCCTGATCCTCTAACAAACCATCAATGAAATAGGTTCGTGCCAATATAGGCGACAAGCTACTGGCATAATTAGCCACATCTTTAGTGGCCTCTTGTAACTGCCGAACACTCACAGGAACTCGTCTGCTAAGTCGGCTTAAATTGGCCATCTTGCTTCTGGTCGCCGAAAAGCGCCGAAAATTTTTGTCTAGCACTATCAAGTAATCCACTTGCTCAGGATAGACAGACAGTGGTGAATTCTGAGGTGGCAAATTAAAGAATTCATCAATCCGCTCAGCCACTGTTGGCACTTTGGCAACCACAATAGGAGTAAATAAGCTTGGTATTTGTTGACGGATCTCATTCTGATAAGAAACACCACCATAAATACCAGCACAGGCAAAAAACACGAACAATATACCGCTGAGCACTACTATCCAAGGTATGTGTTTTTTCGCAATTTTTAGCTTATCTGCTCCGAGATGAGACTCTTTAGTGATAGATTTTCGTTGCAGTACTTCGATATGATCTAATTTTTCAAAAATAACGTAGCCCAGTACGTCCAGATTAGGCACCTGCTGTGGTTGTTTTTGCTTTAGTAATTCGAATAACTGCTGGCAAGCAAATTCACAACGATACCAGTCCCGTATATTAGCTGGCGTGGCAGCCATTTTCTTGAGATCTGGAATAACTTTCGTTACGGCCCAGTTAATGATCTCGGTAACTTTATCCGTCGCCATCGCCTCTGTTTCACTGCAATACGAGACGATAGATAACATCAACTCTAATCCCGATGCCAAACCACTCACTCCTTGAGTTTTACTGGCAGCGCTAACGTAATAAGCAGAGGTCAACAGATCTGCCCCCGAAGTGTTGGCTAATTCCTGCGCTAAACGACATACCTTGGCCCAGTCAGTTCCTCCACTAAGTGGATTATTACGCCGATTAATCTCGGCTCTCATCTCCTGATACAAAGGTTGTTCTCTGAGGGATTTTGGATTTGAAGCAAGTTTGAAACGATTGACTTTACACACATTGTTTTGCATTAAGCTACCACTAGGCGAGAGTAACTCTCGCCTCTATAAACAGAAAGAATAGGGTTTCCCCTGCCGTCTTTTAATACAAGGTTTTTGGAATCTTGAAGCTACTGAGTAGCTTAGAGGTGAATGGATTCACGTTATCCCGAGTACGCAATCGATAGGTCACATCACCCTTATCGACCACAAATTTATAATCGATACTGGTCGCACTACGACCTGATATGCTGGCACTGTCCAACAGGCGGAAGAAAGCCCAAGGTCCCTCGAACACCAAGGAACGTGGCGAATCACCAGCTTTACTCGGTACTAAAGTCAGTTTACTTATCGCCGAATCCCGTAACGTGTTAGGCCACACCAGTGCGATGCCACGATGGGGACCATGGTTATACTCAACAAACTGACCATCTATATTCATCACACTGCGCCGTTTATTGGGGCTCATTTGCAATGTCTCCAGAGAAAATGCCACATCCAAATTCCCCTTGAGATTGAAAAATGCCTGTTGGATATGCTGAGCCTGTTCCAAAGACTGTAATACTTCTTGACGAACCAAAGTCGTGTCATCTTCGCTAAATTGATTCAGTGCATCGAAGTTTTCTTCTAGAAACATCTTCATCTGATCGTTATAAAAATTGTTCAATGTGCCTTTAGGACCAAAGAAACGTTCGAAGTCGTCGATGGAAACCTGCTCATTCGATTTAGGGTTAAATGGATAACGTGAAGCCAGATTCTGTTGGAAATCTAAGAATACTTCGTTATACCAACGTACCTCTAAATGCTTGATAGCACTTTGTAATACAACTTTCCAGCTCTCACTCGCCAGCTTACCAACCATAGCATCTACGGGGTTTGGTAAACTGGAAGCAATACGTTCTAGGGCATATATGGGATCTGCATCGTTGAGATTCAGGCGTTTCTGAGCAGCCTTGAGCGCGGCTTTACCCACATCGGGCGCATCCTGAATTGATTTAAGATAAGCATGTAATCGCTCGATAGAGAGCATCACCTCATCAAGATAGGCAGGCTGAGTTCCCTCACTTAGAAGCAGATGGTTCAAAGCAGTAAAGTCACTGTCTATTTTAGCCGCTATCTGATACCGAGGAGATTCCATGATAACACTGCGAGCACTAGCATCGTCTGGCATGGAGGGAAATAGCGCAGTGTTGGTGGCTAAGGTGCCCAATAAACGATTGATAGGACGATTACTGATAGCAAAGTTATCGATCACCATGACCCCATGATTAATATCTTGAAAATCTTTCAACTCAAAGTCATTAAGTGCACTGCGCCATGATGACTTATAATCTAATATATATTGATTGATGATCTTGTTTCTTAGGGCAATCTTATCTGCATCACTGAAATTCGACGTATTGGCCTGACCCAGCACCCAACTGTCAATCAGAGCCAGATCGGCCACCGAGTCAGATTTAGGCATGAAGAAACGTTCAAAGCCTTGTTTAGTGAGCAAACGCGGGATCTTCATGCCATCGCCATGATCTTTGATCTCTTTACGCTCTTCAAATACCAATTCATAAGCAGGCCCCGTGGCCAGCTTAAGATCCAAGGCACCGCCTAACTCGGCAGTTGCTGATTGCCTAAGTTGTCTGTAGACCCTCTGCTCTATGGGCAAAGAGCTCAATTCCACTTGGGTCTCAGCAATCAGCTTATCGTATGATTTAAGGGCATCTTCCGCTTCTTTAGCGCCGGCTAATCTCATGGATTGTAGATCCGTATGCAACAAAGCATAATCCAGATGATCCATCAATTGAGTCTGTAAAATACGCTCCCCTTCATAAGACTTCTGCCACACCTGAGAGAAATATGCTTTAACAAATTCATTCTGACGACCACTCTTATCCACCATCATACGAAATACTCTGAGTATCGCCAGCTTTTCATTGCTGTTATCGGGTGCAGTGGACATGTCAATGGCCACTTGTTTCAGCAATGCTGGCAGGTAACGGTATGACAATAGCCTCAGGTAAGTTTCCTCCACTTTAGGTCCTATGGTATGACCCTGATAAAGACCAAAATCTGAAATAAATTTAGGCTTATCACGAAAAAAACCAAACTCTAATGTGGCGGCACGTATGGTATTCAAAGGAGGTATAATGCTTTTACTCAGCAGATCAAAACTAGAAAGCTCATTGAGTTTATTAAACTCAGTCACCTTGCTCAGCACGGAATCAGCCTGTTCACTGTTAAGCATATAATATCTGTGCCAGCTACCAATTAAGAGCACCGAGGCGATTGAGCATGCCACGAAAGACAAGCTCATCAGACGACGTTTCTGTTTTGACACCTTGAAGTTATCCGATGCTAGACCTGCTTCAGGGTAGATGATCTGCTTAAACAGAGATTGGATAAAATAAGTCGTCGAATTTTCACTTTTCTGGGCACTGTTGATTGACTCTCTTAGACCATATCGACGTGAAGCACTGTCAACATAGGCATTAGTGGGTACGCCTTGTTGGTAAACCGAGGTAAAATAGACACCACGAACCAGCGCTGAAGTAGAGAATTGATCGCTTGCTAGCGCATCGCTGAAAAATTCTTGTAATACCTGATGCGCTCCTGCTATCTGCCGGGTAAAGCTATAGATAGCCGTACGCTCTTCTTTATCACGGCACTGTAATAGCGCTCGAGGAAGATGCGCATTAACCCGCGCAATAAAGTCAGAATAATCTTCATCAAATTCCTTAAGCCAACTATCCAGATCATTAACCGAATTGAGTGAGAAGGTAAATCCCATGATCTCATCTCTCTGCACCTGAGTGTAGTGGCGAAAGAAAGGTTCGAAGCCAAGCAATAAATCTAATTTAGTCAAGGTAATATATACAGGAAGACGCGTAGAAAGAGTTTCCATCAATTCACGTAAGCGATCTCGAATTAACTGAGCATAGGCCTTGCGCTCAGATGTCGCCGAGCTGATAACATTGGCCATATCCAGTGCTAACACCACACCATTTAAAGGTCTACGGCTACGAGTGCTTTCGAGCCACTCGACAAAATGAATCCACAATCGTCTGGTCATCTCGTCTTCGCTACTACCTTCAACTTTCTTCTGCGTGAGTAATTCACCATCAGGATCGATAAGTACAGCATTGTCACTGACCCACCAGTCGAAGGAGTAGGTGTTTTCAGATTTTTTCCCTGAAGCACGCATCACAGAAGAGAACAAAAATTTCTGACCTGAACGGTTTATCATGCTGGTTTTACCGGCGTTCTCGACTCCCAGCACCAGATACCAAGGTAAAGCGTAAAGATAGTTACGGGTATTTAAGCTCTTTTTGAGACCAGACATCACATCATTAAGTTCAATTTCCTGACGCTCAACCATACCTTTAATAGGATCATCTTTAAGCAACTGTAGTTGCTTATTATCAGCATTATATTGATTCAACTTACGCCATTGAAAGCACCCCCACAGAGCTAAACAAGACAATGAGAAGATAGTGCTTGCCACCAGTCGGGAACCGATACTGGCAAGTACGTACTCGGACTCTATTTCTAACCAAGGACCTGCCCACCAGATAGCCACATTGATCAACACGAAAATGGCTACCACTAAAATGGGTAATGCCGACTTAAACTCAGGTAATAGCTTGATAAAAAATGATTTCAGCTTCGACCACATATATTAAATTCCCTGTACTTAATCCAAATTTGCTTTTTGTTTGAGGCGAGCCATTAAACCTGGCTCCCAGTCTGCTAGAGCCATGCTATTGGCCTGCTCATATAAGATCCGATAATCAATATCAGCCATGGCTGATAATTGATGACCACTCTTGAGATCTGCCGCCAATAGGCGCAGATAAAAATTATCTCTGGGCTCAGATGTCCGTTGCAAATGGTCATTCAGGCTGGAAAAAGCGACCGATAAACCACCGGACTCAGCTAATTCTTTCACTTCATTACCTTGCCTTTCCCATCCCTGCCCTCCACCATCGCCAGTTGTTCGACCATAACCTTGATCAAGCCAGGCCTTGGTCTCCTTACTGGCGAAAGGTTGCCCGCCCTTGAACGACATCTTCAATAACTTAGGTAACCTGTCGACAAATGCAACAGTATCTTCATGAATCGCCTTAGCCCACGCAGTTTGACCTAGAGCCACCGCGATACGAGCACTTAAATGATGACCATCGAGCCAGAACGGACTTAAGGTAAGGCTTAATTCTACCCTCCCCAACAATGCCATATCTGCACCTCTCTCTAGTTGACTCATGTATTCACTTACTCTGTCAATGGCAATCGGCATCAAACTGGTTTCCCCGCTAGCATTGGCATTCTCTGGAGCACTGGCCACGGAAAACCAAGTAGCAAATCGACGAATCTTTAGGCTTAGCCCAATTCCGGTTTCAAATTCGCTAATAAAATCAGCCACTTTAAGTAAGGTCTGTTTCGTTGCCTTATCGTTACTGGAATCTATTTCCAGCTTAGGTGCGGTAGCTTGTACCACAGATGTAGAGGAATCCTGAGCTCCATTATTGGCTACTATGACCTTAGATTCAGCCTGATCAAACTGACGAATGAGACGCATTTTGAGCCCGTCAAGTGCATCAATTGGCAATTCCAGATCTTCTGCGGTGCCCATTAAGTCATTCAACCAACTTAACAATTGTGCTTTGCTCTCGGGATCGCTAAATTGACTATCTAAGTTTTCACCTGATTTGACTGTGCGCTGAATGATTTGCGCGAAATACTTTCGTCTGGGTAATACACCTCTGGCCCCTGGCGCTGGAAAACAGGTTTCCCAATAATGTTTCATAAATTCATTAAGGCTAGACAATGACAGGCTAAATCTGTCGATCGTGGCCTGATGTTGCAGACATTGCATCAAATACGTGATCAATTTAAGATCTTTACTACGAGTCTCAAGCAAGGTTATCACTCCAGATTCGACCTCCGTCCACTGCACTTCACTGTGGGATAAAGATCCCACTTTCATCAGCTGCGTTTCGACAAAATCGAATAACGCATCATCATGTAAGCGTGTCCCCACGGGGTTTGCTACGCTGATGGGCTTAATTATTTTTTCAATATATTGTTGTGACATATTATTTACCAGCGACAAAGTTTTCGTAAGGGCATAACCCCTTGTTTAAGTTCAGTCGTATCGAAGTGCAAACCATTAATCTCTTCATTATCGGATTGCAATATTAATGATTTACTTACCAACATGCTCCTCATGATTTTAATCGCAGGCAAACCACGTCCAGTTCTGAAAATATAACCTGAATTATCGCTCTGCCAACGCTGACCCTTGCTAGCAACAGCGTTGATGGCTATTTGTATCGAACCTGTTTCAAAATAGTGTGATAACACCAACTCCACTCGGCTTATGCCATCGATACAACTCAACATTAATATGGGTCTTGGCGGAACGGCACCTATGGCGGAGGCGGTTAACCAGACATTGTTACTCGTTTTTTCACGGCCGAGAAAAAAACTTGCCTCTCCTTGCCTCTGCGCTTCATTTTTTGTCGCTCGTAACCACTCTACGGCATGCGTGGATGATTGATGCTCTGTTGGCTCTATTTGCTCTATCATCAGAGGTGTTGCAAACACTTGGTCGAAGCAATATAAGCGTTCTAATTTACTCGTGATGCTGACGCAGATCTGAGCATCCTTTAATTGCAGTGGTTCTGTATAACACCAAGCTGGTAACAGTAATATTCCTGTCAGCATCCATCTCTTCACCTGTGACATTATTCGTTTATCTCCAATTTTAAGCATTTATGAGAGAAGGTTCGCTTAGGCATGCCTAGGCTTATGGCAGCTTTGCCTCTGTCACCCTTAAATTTATGTAGCCTATCTCGGATCACCTGACGTTCAAAGTCAGCCACTGCGGATCTAAGATCTTCAATATCAACAAAGTCTCCTTTACTAGGTGAGACACATTCAAGGTTGATTAATTCAGCACTTTCAAACTCAGGTAATGCAGAAACTTCCAGTTCACCATGATGATTTGTTAGTGCACATGCATACTCGATAATATTGCGCAATTCGCGCACATTACCAGGATAATTGTGACACTTAAGCTTTAGTAGTGTTTCATAACGAACCCCTGTGATTTCACGGCTGTGATGGCGATTAAAACCATTAATGAAATGATTCACCAGCACCGTTATATCATCGAGTCGATCGTTTAAAGCCGGCACATGAATAGGAAACTGGCACAGTCGATAGTAGAGGTCTCGACGAAAATCACCGCCATCAACTCTCTGTTTAAGATTCACATGGGTTGCGGCCACTAAACGAAAATTAGAGTGCTCCTCTTTGGATGCACCCAAGCCACGAAAATTACCCGATTCAAGTACCCGTAACAACTTAGATTGTAGGTTCAGTGGCATATCACCGATCTCATCGAGAAATAATGTGCCTTTATTCGCCAAGGCTATCAACCCCTTTTTTTTGACATTAGCACCTGAAAACGCTCCTTTTTCATACCCGAAAAGCTCAGATTCAAGTAAATTTTCTGGAATAGCAGCACAGTTGATAGCAATAAAAGGTTCATCGTGACGCTTTGAATGGTTGTGTATCGCTTTCGCGACCAATTCCTTTCCGGTTCCCGTTGCTCCTTGCACCATCACGGACAGATCGGTGTCAGAAACACGTAAAATTTCGCCTCGTAACTTAATCATATTATCCGCGTCGCCTACTAGCACCAGTGACAGTGCTTGAAGATTCTTCTGATGACGAATCTCATCCTTGGCTTGAGACAAGGAATCGGCTAGAAAAGTTGCTTGCCCTGACTGACTTGCCATGGTGTTAAGCAACTGCCAATGGCGCATAAACACGCCACAATAATGTTGCCATTGTTGGTCCTGCAACATCTCCTTAGACTCATCTCTTGATACTGTAAAAATAAGCAAACCAGACACGCAGTTATCTTGAATCAAGGGAAACATCAGCAGATTTATATCCGGGGGAAGCCCTGATACTAACTGCACAAATTTAACCTCTTCAAGCCAGTAAGCCAGACTAAAATGATCCAGTACCATGGGCTTTCCCGTCTGTAAAACATGGGCGAAGGGATGACTAAAATCAGTGACATCCCAATCGGCCTGACTATCCACATTGAGCCACTTATCAACCCGAAATTGTGACAAAATCAAACGTCGACCATCCGCAGAAAGCACCAGTAATATACTGTCACTCAGGCTCAATTGTTGCTGTAACGTCTCCATGAAATGAGCCGTTAATTCATGCTCTTGAGTGCATTCGAGTAAACTTGAGGTCTGCTCTAGCCAGAGCTGACGGATCACTAACTGACCTCCCCAATAAACTCTCCTTGATGGCACGACAAACGGATCTCATTTACCACCTGTTTATTGGCAAGCTTATTAAGTAACGCCAGCGCGATAGGGGGTAGCATTTGCCCATCTATGATGGCTTCAAGCATACGCGCGCCATTTTCTGTGCGACCAGTGCGATTGATAATTTCATCAACAAGTGCTGGGTCGCACCCAACTCGTGCCTTGTACCTAAGCTCGAGTCGTTTAGTCAGAGCGGCAAGTTTAAACTCAACTATCTGTCTCAATACCGGTTCACCCAATGGGAGATAAGGCACTACCTCCATACGAGCCAACAGGGCTGGTTTGAAGAAGTCGGCCAACTCAGGGTAAAGCATATCTTCAAGAGCATCCGGCTCATCGGCATGATCAACGATGGTCTGATAACCTAGATTAGAGGTCATAAAGAAGAGAATATTTTGGCAGTCTATCAAACGACCTTCGCCATCAGCTAACTCACCTTTATCGAATGCCTGATAAAAAAGATTGAGCACATCGGGGTGGGCTTTTTCCACTTCATCGAGTAGCACAATAGAGTAAGGCATTTTTCTGATAGACTCGGTCAAGATCCCTCCCTCGCCAAAACCGACATAACCCGGAGGCGAACCTATAAGACGAGATACCGTATGTTTCTCCTGATATTCAGACATATTAATGGTGGTCAAAAATTGCTTACCACCATATAGCTGCTCGGCTATCTGGATCACTGTTTCGGTTTTACCCACACCACTGGGGCCCACCAACAAGAAAGCACCTTTGGGTCTCCCCGCTTTACGTAGATCGGCTCGCGCCGTCAGCATATTTTTGTGTAAGCGGGCAATAGCGATCTCTTGACCTTTAACCGATGCGCCGAGGAGTTCGGGAAGATGAGTAATTTTATGCAATTCATCACTGTTCATCTGCTCTACGGGGACACCTGTCCAGTCAGCAATCACGGCGGCTATCTGCTGTTCATCCACCTGAGGTATGATGAGTTTATGTTCTTTGCTCATCTCATCAAGATCAGATTCTATGGCCCGCAGTTCGCTGCGCAGTGTTGAGTTTTCTGTTTGTTCATCTGCGAGTATGGCTTGCCTCAAGCTAATGATCTTCTCGACTATTTCCTTTTGCTCAAGCCAGGATGCCTCAAGCAGTTGGTATTCGTCACGGGCAGTAGCAATATTTTCAGCAAGCGTAGTCAGATATTCTTTATCTACGTTCTGACCAAGGTTGAGCTGACGAGTCAACAACGCCACCTCGACCTCTGTCTGATGTATCTTCCCTTCTAATTCTGCCAAGTGGCGAGGTGGAGAGGTAAGATTAATAGCAATACGAGCACATGCTGTATCTAACACATCGATGGCTTTATCAGGTAGTTGACGGCCTGATATGTACCGATTAGATAAGTGTGCAGCGGCCTTAAGCGCACAATCTTGAATCAACACTTTATGAGCAGATTCATATACACCATGCAGACCACGCATGATAGTGACTGCTTGCTCCGGCGTCGGCTCGTCTAACTTCACCAATTGAAAACGTCGTGTTAAAGCGGGATCTTTCTCAAAATACTTCTTATATTCTTTCCAGGTTGTTGCGCCAATTGTACGCAACTCACCACGGGCCAATGCAGGTTTAAGCAGGTTGGCAGCGTCACCTCCCCCCTCTTGATTACCCGCACCTATTAGGGTATGCGCCTCATCGATGAAGAGTATAATGGGTGTCGCCGACAACTTAACTTCTTCTATCACACCCTTGAGACGTTTTTCGAACTCGCCTTTGACCGAGGCACCTGCTTGCAACAGACCAAGATCTAAAGACAGGAGCTCGACACCTTTAAGTGAGTCAGGTACTTTACCTGCAACAATTCGCAACGCCAGTCCCTCGACCACTGCACTCTTACCCACACCGGCATCACCGACCACAATAGGATTGTTCTTGCGACGCCTGCACAGGATGTCGATCATTAAATTAATCTCATCATCACGGCATAAAACCGGATCAAGCTCATTATCACGAGCCTGCTGAGTGAAACTGCTAGTAAATTTATTCAATGCTGAGTTTGCTGTTGCCACTGGCTGAGTTTGAGGTTTATCCGATTGACTCTCTGACTCTGCAGAGCTAGCGGTCAACGTGTTAAATTCCTTGCGTAGGCTTTCACGATTGATATCAGCGAAAAAATTTGTCAGTTCAAACGGTAGATAACGACCCGACTGCATCAGGGCAGCAATAAAAATTGCCCCGGATCTCAGCTGAGTCTGACCCAACTCAGTGGTTGACAGTAACCAGGCATCCTGAAGTAATTCCACCAACAAAGGAGAAAATGACGGATAGGTATCTAAGCTCTCGCTCCTCGGTAAGGCTTCCCCAAGTATCGACTTGAGCTCATCTAAATTACAATCAACTTGCTTGAGTATTATCCTCACATCTGATAAGGGATTTTCCAACAAACTGTACAGCAGATGCACTAATGTGATTTCCTCATTTCTTCTGCTGATACAGAAAGAAGCAGCCTCTTCCATCGCTAGTTTATTGATAGGATTTAATTTAGTAATAAGAGTACTCAATTCTATACGAATCATAAAAAGTCCTTAATTTAAGATCTGAAAAAGTTTATCCAACACGCCAGCTGACTTATTGGAAAGGGACACAGAGTAAAAGATAAAAATCATAGTTAGCATGGTAAAAAAGCCTGCAAATATACTCCAAATGGGCATCTGTCGACCAATCTGAAAGCGGGTAATGACCACATGTTTAGTGGCACTAGTGAGCCGTTTTGGTTCTTCATCTCTGAGATGTCTTAGGGTTTCAAATAAACGATTAACTATTTTATCGAATTCTTCACGACCATTATCCATGACCTTATAGCGGCCTTCAAAGCCAAGGCAAAAACACAGATAGATGAACTCAAGCAACTCTTGATAAGTTCCAGGCTCAGCTTCTAAGCGCTGTAAGATGCTGAATACTTTCTCACCTCCCCAAGTTTCATTATGAAACCGTGTTAAGAGCGAGTGCTCAGCCCACACACTATCAGCTCCCCATTCTGTGTTCATCACAGCCTCATCAATGAAGCAACACAATACATAGCGATAAGCTGATATGATGGCACGATCGTAACCGGACTCAGTAAGCTCTGCTTCTATGGCTGAAATATCATCAACACTGTTGTTGTAAAGCGGCTGTACATCTTGCAAGTCAGCTAACTTTCTGACCCTGAGCACCATGCCAATCAGAGGAGACGCAGCATCGATCAGTTGATTAATGTTGTCGCCACGCAATTGGAACCAATATTCCTTATCGGCATCAATATTGCTCACCTCATCAAATAGGACATCATCCAATTGCTGATCGGTGAGAGATTTTTTCTGTGGTTTCATTGCTTTAACTCCTTATTGCCCAGAACTGCAGCTCCAGCTCAGGGAAATCGCCAGCAACATGGAAGGCAAAACCACTGGAATTACTTAGCATCTGCCATGATGGGCTTGAACGGTCTAATTGAAAGTAGGTATAACCTGCGTGATATGGAAGTTGTCTCGGAGCAACAGGCAGAGGCGTGAGACCCACACCTGGCAGTTGCAGTGAAATAAGTTCACGAATTTTTTCGACCGAAGCGATCTTAGTTTGTTGAAGAAACAATTTCTTCAACTCCTCTAATGGGATCTTAGCGCGAACAGCAAGGATAAAGTCGGCATTCTTGATAAGATCTGGATCCTGAATCGGTGCTACCATTAAGCCGTACTTACGCTTTTGCAGTTGCAAAGACACTGCTTTTGGTTCAAGCACGATACTCAGCGATTGACGCAACATGGACATCAACAGCGAGAAAGACTTTACTGGCATGTCGTGATCATAAGAGTTGAATATAGGAGCTAAGCGACTATCGTCGGTAAATGAAAATAATTCACCACAAATACTAACCAACTGTAAATAAAGTGCCTCTGGGTGTAAATTTTTTAAATGAGTGATATGTTGCAGGATTGGCTGCATACGGTTCAATGATTGAAGTAGCATGAAATCAGATACATCGGCCACACCACCTTGACTCGGAGATCCGATACGTTGAGCAATATTTTTTGCCCGTTCACGCATCATACCCGCTATCTCACCGATGAAACGGTGCAAAAAGGGTACCCCGACAACATTAATATTACAGGGGATGAAATTGGGATCGAGTACCACACTACCGTCGGGACGTTTTTCCGATATCTTGGCGATGGCCACCGAACTATAAGCACTGCGATCTTCCTTCTCAAGCATCAAGCGCATATGCACCGGACTCACCTCAATGGTGGAAAAATCTCCCTGCTGACTGTGCAGATCCCGCACTTCGTGACGGCGCATCACATAGCGTGGATTACCAGACTCGGCGGTCTCAGCTATCTCAGTTATAGAATCGCTGCGCAAGGATAAGGCTAGGTAAACAATCTGATTGGCTAGGGAACCATCCACCACCTCTAGGGCATTTGGCAGAAGATCTTCCTGTGGTATATTGAATACAGTGCCATCTGGCATCACGCCCTTGGCTCTTTGTATGGCGATACGACCAAAACTCAGGTACTCAGGGTTCAATTCAAGTTCAGATATTCCATATAGGTATCCGTTTACCGACGACAGCCTCGCATTGGTGATATATTCAAAGTACCTTTGCTGTTGCTGGAAATGTTGTGGCTTGATGAAAAGACCTTCAGACCAAATTACTCTATTTCTTGATGACATATTTATTCCACTTTATTCAGTATGACTTCCTGTTCTTTAAGCAAGATCAGTATATGGAACTCTCGTCCAGTTGATTTTATTTTGATAACTTTCTTCCATTGAGATATATCCGGATTGCCATATTGTGCCACCACACCAATGTAGCGAGTGTCTTCATCGATAGCTTTAGGTTCAATAAACTTAAATTGTCCCGGGAGCAGAGTGTAATCACTGTGATCAACGTAATTGGTTCCCAGTGCATCTTCATAATCTTCGATCAACGAATCGTAGTCGACATCAAGTAGCTTAGAGTCATCCTCGAGCTCAAACACCTGAAAAGCGAGTGGCGTTGCCTTACCTTCCAAATTTGGATTGACGTCATCAAGAGCATGTATGCTGTAGGTCAGTATACTAGGTAGATCTTTAGGTTCGGAGCTACTACTACATGCAAATAACTGACACGATAATATAAATATGAGAGCCAAACGCAGATGATTCATTAACAATCCCTTTGAAGTTCACGCAACTTGCGATCATAAGCCTGCTCAAAAACTTCCCAGAACAGCTTCTCGAAGCCTTTTTGACGATTAGAAGTCAGTTCGGCATAGTATTTTTCGTACATAGACCAGGCCCAGTTATCATCAGTCTCAAGGTTGGCATCACTGCTTTTTCTGTACTGATTGAATCGCTTAAGTAATTTTTCTGGTGAGAAAGCCATTAAAATATAATCCAGCGCTTCGGCTATTGCAGTCTGTACCGCTTGGTTATGATATTCAACGGACTTAAGGCTCTCAGAAATGGCAGCTGCTGATGAAAGGTGTACTGGGCTTCTGTCTTCATCAAAGAGGGTCTTTATGGTATCTTCATAAGACAAGCCGAGTCTCAGAGGGTTATCTTCAATGGGTTGCAAGTTCTTATTCATTAGTTGATAGCGACCTTGGTTAGCCGTCTCATGTAGTGACAAAATACCAGAAATTGCCGCTTTGAGAGATGTGCCCAGATCCACAGAGATAGCCTGCATCTGCTCACTATCGTGTACATCACCAAGCTGCATACCCAGACCACGAAATAGAGGACCGGTTGTGAGATGGTTGCCTACAGCCTGAATCGGTGGCTCTGAATGGTTGTCAAAATCCGTATGTAATTCAGATTCCATTAAATCTAATGTGTTTTTATCCATGGTAAAATTATCCAAATAAGTATGTTTCTTCAATGCGATAGCCGAGTCTTGGGTATACTCGGAATCAGCTTGCATGGTTAACTCTTTATCTGAGACGAGGATCTGACTGCCGATCAGACTCTGCTCTGTTTTATGCCCTGTATCTACCGAGCTAAAACTCAGTATTTTATTTTTACCCTGTACTTCTAATGCATCCAAAGCTTGCATGGGATCGTCAATAACAGTTATCTTTACATCGGGAATCGAGTCCACTGATAAAACAGACGTTTGAGTCAGATCCGATGAAACTTGTAGCTCATCAAACATCTCAGATAACTGCTTAGTCATTGCCGATGAACGCTCAATCTCGTTTCCCAGTGATACTCTGATTTTATAAGGACCGATGGTGATTTCATCCCTTTCATTCAGGCTAGCCATGCTATTAAGACCTATTGGCATAGATGATTGATTAATAAAAACCTCACCACACAGGTCTTCGACACAAAATTGTCCATCCAACCATAGAATGCGACACTGTTGCGCCTTAACTTCATTTAAACGGCTCTTTAATTGCCAATCGGAATCAGAGGCGCTACCTATAACTCCACCTTGCTGACTAAAATGTATGTAAGGAAGTAGCCCAGCATCAAGTAGCTGAGAATTAACAATATTTAATGAAATAACTTTATCCAATTTGCACCTCTTACTGCCTAATTTGTATCAATACTTGCTGATTTTTAATCTCAGCCTGTCCCAAAAATGATGACCAGCCAAGTTGACTTCCCTGACTTTCTCCCAACTTTAAGCGAGGGATTTCATTGGTTTTAAGAGTCAGCTCAAAATCGAATGCCATCTGTTCTCTGAGTATTACTTCCATCACCTTACACAAAGCATTGAACTCACTACCGGAAGGTAGAAAATCTTTAAATCGCTCAAATGATAAATTCTTAATACACAAAACAAATTTACCTGTTATATCACCAACCCTTGACCCCAGCATGGTATCCCGCCCTAAAAGCACATTGCGTTGACCTAAAAAGCAACGCTGGGAGTCCGGGATTTTCACATGGCGAAACTCCCACTGCCTGATTGATACATCTTCGAGCTCGAAACAATGGGCGACGATACCAGCGACTGTTTGCGGTGAGCGACTACGTCCGGCTAACGTGCCGGCATAGGGCAACATCTTGCACCAGTTAATCGGCGTATCGCCACGGATTTCTTCATTGGCCAATCCCACTAGGGCAAACACCCTTGAGGAAAACTTATCCTCGGCATCATTTTTAAAACGTATGTAATAACGATACTTACGCCAAGACCGATAAAACAAGGCGATTAAACGATTATTAAAAAAATCCAGAAAATCACGTCTGATATTAGTATCATCAAAAATAAGTTGCTCAAGCATATAGCTGGGTAGCGGTGACTGAGCCCCATTTAACCCGAGAAACGTCGTTTCTAACTGAACTCTGTTTCCGGGAAGTCTATGCATTGCAGTCACATCACTTAACGCAAAACCTAAACTTGGATTTGCAGTAAAAAAGAGTTTACCTAGACTCTCCCAAGATTGATCTTCGGGATCGTTACCCTCTAATTTATGTAACAATTCAACCAGCTGAAAAAAATTATACGACTTTACATTATCTACTAGCTTACATTTTTTGCTCTCAACTAGATCAGAGGTTGTTGGCCAATCTGAATATCCCATGTGTACTTTTCCTGATTAGCTGAATTAATTACAATCAACTCATGAAATGAATTGATACTGGCATAGAGAGCGAAGAATCGGCTTAACACAGTGCCGAAGAGATAGAGATCTCCCTCGGAGCCGAAACAGGTTTGATCTAATACAATTTCTGACCTCAACCCTCGCACTGGTAATCCCCGCAAAATGCGTTCAGTAGGTCTAGATTCGATACTAACAATGCCTGCCAGGCGTTTCTGAGTCACTCGTTCAGCTTGACGGTCAATTAAGGCCTTAAAGTCATAGGCACGAATGATTGAGCACAAGGCATCTTTCGATAACAGAGATAAATAGTTAAGTGACAAGTTTGAGATGAGAGTCCACAACATGCTGCCATCTAACACGGGCCTCAGTGATGCATTGGGCTCAATTATATTCTTAAAAGTGGCAAAATTTGGTGAGCTGTCAGTGGCGACACAGATATCGCCCTTGCCCAATTGCATTGGTAACTGCCGGTTAGTACATGTTAGAGATAATGATATCGCTTCGTTACCATCGAAACTTAAAGTTTCATCTCCCCTGACAAAGGACAGAAAGTGGTCGAATCCGTCACCACGAATGCTTTCTTTTGCCCGGAGGCGATAGTAGAGTGCCACACGCTCTCTGACCCGCTCAACTTCATGCTGAAAACTTTCGAAGGGGCTATAAATCCGCTCCTCTCCGCGTATTCTGCCAGCATCTGAATCTAACCACCCCTGTACCTTATCAACACTAAATATCTCGAAGTTCTCCGGCGAACGACTGGATGGATAAATGAGGTACTCGGTTTTCTTGCCATTAAGGTTGATCGGGTCGGCATCATGTTTAAACAAGTTCATCACTGGCACACAGTAGAGTTGAAATGTTTCCTGTTTAATAAATACGTCTGCGGGTAACGTTCGAGAAAATGTAAATTTAAGCGAAAAATTACCGGTGATATTATTTGGCAAGCATTTATGAATATTACAGATATCGAAAAACATGAAAGCATCGGGAAACGACAGGTATTCCTGTAATATTCGGTAACCTTCATAGACATTTTTAGGATAGGGCAAGATGCCTTCACCACTGTCGAATCCAACACTCTTAAAACAACTTTTAGGCAGAGAGTACTGCTTATCGCCTATACAGATAGTCGTTTCTTCGAGATAATGATTCAACCAAAGGTAGAGCATCTGCGCACTGTAACTCTGCCCACCAAGATAAAAGCGAAGATCTTCGAGCCCCATCTCATTCAAGGGTAGATCGCTCAAATTGTTAAAATGGATATCTATGATAGACGCTTCTCGAGAATGAAAATCCTCCACCTTATCTACCTGCAAAGGATACACATAGACATCTCGACAGGTGGAAAAGTGGCAGACCTGACCAGATACAGGTCTGCTGTCCAACATGCATCCTTTCTCTATTCTTTGCCTATGGCTAATGCCACCTTCTAAGGGAGAAAAACTGACGATACTGGTGCTGGGGACTGGGCGCAAGTAATTAGGCCATAACATATTTATCATAGAGTGAGTAAGCTCGGGAAACTCATCTTCTATTTTTTCCCTTAACTTACCGGTCAAAAATGCAAACCCTTCGAGCAGACGCTCTATATCTGGATCGGTATTATTTCCGTGCAGGTAGCGAGCTAGATGAGGATGAAGATCGGAAAATTGTTTTCCTTGCTCCCTCAGAAACGCTAACTCATCTCTAAAATACTTGTCTTGAGACACTTTAACTTACCTTATAGGTTCGATTACTATCGAGAACAAGATCGATCTCAACTTTTTCATTTAACGATTTAACACGGATCTTGCCATGAATATGAAATCGTAGGCTAAAAGGACAGTTATCATCATGTAGTACCCTAATATCCACTTGAGTAAGCCGAGGCTCAAAACGTTCAATACATGTTTTGATGCCAGTCTTGATTCTGACTCCCAAATCAAAACTACCTGAATTTGCATCATTAAAATCAAACAAACCAAGCTCAGGACAACTTTGAGATTCTCCAACCCGAGTATTAAGCAAGCTGGAGATATTACGTTTTATTGAAGCAATCACATATTCAAAAGACTCTACCCCGGTCGAGGGTAGATCTGTGGTGCTACCTAATCGCTCAAAGAAGCTGACACAGTAGGCTCTATCATTAGTGTACAAATCATTACTCCTGATCTAAACGACCTACTAAAGAAAGCTCAAAGTTAGCACCCATGTATTTGAAATGCGGGCGAACTGACATGCTAACCTGATACCAACCTGGTTCTCCTTCTACGTCACTTACTACGATCTTAGCGGCACGTAGTGGGCGTCGACTTCTAACTTCTGAAGGTGGATTTTCCTGATCCGCAACAAATTGTTTCAACCAAGTATTTAATTCACGCTCAAGATCTTGACGCTCTTTCCATGAACCTATCTGTTCTCTTTGTAGCACCTTAATATAATGTGCTAAACGGTTGATGATCATCATGTAAGGAATTTGAGTGCCTAACTTATAGTTAGTTTCAGCTTCTTTACCTTCTTTAGTATTGGCGAATACCTTTGGCTTTTGGATCGAGTTTGCCGAGAAGAAAACAGCATTATCACTGCCTTTACGCATTGTCAGACTGATAAAGCCTTCGTCGGCTAATTCAAATTCTTTACGGTCTGTGATCAACACTTCCGTTGGAATTTTTGCCTCTAAGGATCCCATAGATTCGAACACGTGCACGGGTAAATCCTCAACAGCACCACCACTCTGTGGACCAATGATATTCGGACACCAACGATATTTAGCAAAACTATCGGTCAGACGTGTGGCCAATGCAAAGGCTGTGTTACCCCAAAGATAATCCTCGTGGCTTTCGCTTACATTTTCGCGGTAATTAAAAGAGCCGATAGGATTATCGATAGGATCATATGGCACACGTAGCAGGAAGCGAGGTGCCGCTAAACCAATATATCTGGCATCTTCAGATTCTCTCAATGAACGCCATTTAGTGTATTTTGGGCTCTCGAAAGTAGATTGAAGATCTTTTAAGTTCGGCAATTCTTCGAATGAATCGATACCGAAGAACTCTGGTGCAACTGAAGAAAGAAACGGTGCATGTGCCATGGCACCAATTGCCCCAACATATTGCAACAATTTCATATCTGGTGATGAAGGTGTAAACGCGTAGTTAGCGACTATAGCAGCGATGGGCTCACCACCAAATTGACCGTATCCTGATGAATAGACGTGTTTATAAAGACCTGACTGCACGGTTTCCGGTGCAAATTCAAAATCATCCAGTAATTCATCTTTAGTTACGTGCAGTAGCTCAAGTTTGATATTTTCTCTGAAATCAGTGCGATCGATCAAAAGTTTAAGGTTTCTCCACGAAGACTCCATCTGCTGTACGGTCTCATTATGAAGCACTGCATCCATCTGACTACTTATCTTCTCATCCAAGTCAACTAACATCTTATCGACAAGTGCTTTATTTACAGGCTCACTACTATTACTACTGGCAAGCACATTGCTGATGAATGCCGCGACCCCTTTTTTTGCAATATCATAGCCTTCATCAACAGGAGTGATCTTAGTTTGAGCTAAGACTTCATCGAGCAGATTAGCACCGAGGGTCGGGCTACTTTCAACCGTTTTGTCCATAGATTCCATGAATTTTATTCCTTAAATGTTTCGTCACAAACGAGATTTGTTTATACCTTCATTCGTATAAAATTAGAGTAATACCACTCTGC
The DNA here is from genome assembly GCA_037132815.1 of Shewanella sp. Taxonomy (GTDB): domain Bacteria; phylum Pseudomonadota; class Gammaproteobacteria; order Enterobacterales; family Shewanellaceae; genus Shewanella. The sequence goes on along the minus strand of JBAHZX010000103.1, from coordinate 1,704 downwards.
TTAATCAGATGGTCAAGGGTTACTCAAGAAAAGAAAGGCATATCAAGGCGCACGATTAAGTGCAACATAGATACTCCCTATCTTGATGAGTAGAAATGATCAGATAGTTAGGCAAATTTGTATAAATAGTATTTCTTTATATTAACCGTCTATATTTTGAAGTTCTGTTAATAATTGCTCACGAGAATCTTTTGTCTCGATAAGTTCTTGTAGCTTGGTTCTAAATGAAGGGATATTACCCAGAGGTCCTTTGAGGGCAACTAAGGCTTCTCTCAATTCAATAAGTTTTTTAATTTCCGGAATTTGTTCCGCGATTGAATCAGGAGAAAAATCTTTTAAAGAAGTAAAATTTAATTCGATATCCAACTCATCTGTTTCGTTTTCTGACAATTTATTGGCAACAGTAGCTTTAACTGACAGCTCACTTTCTTTCATAATGGATTGGAAGTTATTTTTATTGATCGAAACAGATTTTCTTTCTTCGAGTTGGGTCTCTTCAGGATGTCCTTTAAAATCACCGATGATTAACATCTTCAGTGGAAGTTCCATTTCAGCTTGTTGATCGCCCGTTGCTGGTACGTATTTGATATTAATACGCTCTTTAGGTGCGACTGTGCCTTCTTTTGCCATGTTAATCTCCTCATTTTTTGTAAGTGAATTAGATGATACTCATTACCAACCCAGCAATCAACACATAACGTTCACTAAAGGGTAACATTATAGTCATATTTAAATCACAATAAAGCGACTTATAAAACACTAAAGAATCACAAATAAAAGAGATAGCAAAGACATAAACATCAGTCAAGGCAAAGACACTACCTCGAGCAACAATCAAAATTGCTTTATTCAACTTCTAACTTGGGTAGCAAGGCAAGGCGCAACATGACAATCTTTTCGAGCTCCTAACTAGGAGAGGATCAAGAGAAACACCTTCGTTATTACAACGCTTCGATCAAACCCGTTAAACCTTTACTTTTCCATCTAGAAGTTATTGCCTTACAACTTGGTTCTGTCGCAAACTCAAATAATGTAGGCCTAAATGAAAGATGTACTCTTCCTCACATACAATTATGCTGCTAGCGAATAAAACGGCTCCCAGGGAGTCATACTTTCAGAGTCAATCATCTGTCCGTGTTTAATCATGGCGCATACTTCAACACCGGCTAAAGTTGATTCCGCAAGATTTCCACCCTAAGCATTGATGCATTTTACCTTTCACTTTGCGATGACTTTGTTCGACAATATTATTGAGGTATTTAACCGCTAATACTTCAACCATACACAACATGTATCCGCCCAACCAAAGGTGAATATTGAGAGTATCTAGCGCCGCTGCATTCGCGCCACTTTTATCAATGACAACTTTACGGGGTAGCCACTATTCTTTATTGCTTTATCAAAGAAGGCCCGTGCATCCTGTTCATTACGCGTCTCACTTAAATAGAAATCAATAATAGCGCCATATTTATCGACAGCTCTATAGTAATTAAGCCCACTTACCTTTTATCTTTATGTAGGTTTCATCCATCCGCCATGAGTCAGCTACTTTACGTTTTCTTTTTCTGAAACTAGCTTCAAGCAATGGGGAGTATTTGATCACCCAACGATTTAACGTTGAGTGATCAAAATGGATGTTACGCTCAGAAAATATCTCTTCTATTTCACGGTAACTTAGTTTGTAAGCTAGGTAGTAACGCAGTG
>JBAHZX010000094.1:0-12800 GCA_037132815.1 Shewanella sp. | reverse complement strand
CTAAAAAGCGTCTTGATTCGTTAATATGGTGGCCCCTCCCAGACTCGAACTGGGGACCTGACGATTATGAGTCGTATGCTCTAACCAACTGAGCTAAGGGGCCTACTTAAGGTAGTCGTCACTACCGAAAGCGACGAGAAGTATACGAGGTTTAAATGCGCTTGTCACCTGTGTTTTTAAGAGAAATGCCAACTTTGAATTCAATTGCTTATCTGTTAATCAATCTTGATGGGAGGAACCTGTTTATGGTGTTTTTGTGTACAGCCTGGTCTTGGGGAAGTGATAAAATCACAAACTGTAGGAGTATTCATTTTGGTCGAGAGTGGCAAATAAAAAGCCCTGCCAAAATGGCAGGGCTTTTGAGTCTCTCATTTGGTTAATGCGTCAGTTCTTTTACTCGTCAAGGAAAGACTTAAGGATCTCTGAGCGAGAAGGGTGACGTAGTTTACGCAGCGCTTTAGCTTCAATTTGACGAATACGCTCACGGGTTACATCGAACTGCTTACCTACCTCTTCGAGGGTATGGTCGGTGTTCATGTCGATACCGAAACGCATACGCAACACCTTTGCTTCACGGGCTGTTAGGCCTGCTAATACTTCGTGAGTCGCATTCTTTAGGCTCTCGCCTGTTGCTGAGTCTAAAGGTAACTCGATAGTGGTATCTTCGATAAAATCACCTAAGTGCGAATCTTCGTCATCACCGATAGGTGTTTCCATTGAGATAGGCTCTTTGGCAATTTTAAGTACCTTTCGGATCTTATCTTCAGGCATCAACATACGCTCAGCCAGCTCTTCTGGAGAAGGCTCGCGGCCCATTTCCTGTAGCATTTGACGAGAAATACGGTTTAGCTTGTTAATTGTTTCAATCATATGCACTGGGATACGGATAGTTCTTGCCTGATCGGCAATAGAGCGAGTGATCGCTTGACGGATCCACCAAGTTGCGTAGGTTGAGAACTTATAACCACGTCGATATTCGAACTTATCAACTGCCTTCATTAGGCCTATGTTACCTTCCTGAATCAGATCTAGGAATTGCAAACCACGGTTGGTGTACTTTTTTGCGATTGAGATAACTAGACGTAAGTTAGCTTCTACCATCTCTTTCTTTGCTCGGCGAGCCTTAGCTTCACCAATCGACATACGACGGTTGATATCTTTGATGGCAGCAATCGCAAGTCCGGTCTCTCTTTCTATAATATCAAGCTTAGCCCGACAGCGACGAACGTCAGTTTCAACCATCTTCAAACCTTCGACATAAGGTTTTTTAGAGGTGAGTTCTGCATCAAACCATTCGATGCTGCTCTCGTTAGCGGTATAACCCTTAACGAAGTTTTTCTTAGGCATTTTTGCCTGTTCGACACATAGTTTCATGATCAAACGCTCTTGAACACGGACCTTATCCATAGTCGAACGCATGCCCTTAACTAAGCGGTCAAATTGCTTAGGCATGAGACGGAATTCTTTAAAAAGTTCGCCAATTTCAAATAGGGCAACGGTTGCTTCTGGATGACCACGGCCTTTTTTTGTGATAATTCTAAGGGTGTTTTCGTGTACTTCTCTTAGTCGAGTGAAACGCTCTTTAGATTCTTCAGGATCCGGTCCTTTTGGACCTTCCTCTTCTTCATCTTCATCATCATTTTTATCAGAGTCTAGCTCTTTTTGAGACAGGTTAGAACCCACGTGAGTTGCCGCTGGTGCTATATCGTCGGCATTGGGGTCAATAAAACCAGAGATGATATCGGATAGGCGAACTTCTTCGGCTTCATAGCGATCGAACTGATCTAGGATCATAGAAATCGCTTGAGGGTACTCGGCGACCGATGCTTGAACGGTATAAATTCCTGCTTCAATACGTTTAGCGATAACGATCTCGCCTTCACGGGTAAGAAGTTCAACAGTTCCCATTTCACGCATATACATGCGGACAGGATCTGTGGTGCGACCAAGCTCGGCTTCTACCGTTGCAAGCGCAGCGGCAGCCTCTTCTGCAGCATCATCATCTGTGCTGTCTTCAGACATCATGATTTCATCAGCATCCGGCGCCTGTTCATAGACGCGAATACCCATGTCATTAATCATCTGGACAATATCTTCGATCTGGTCTGCATCGACCATATCAGCAGGCAAGTGATCATTCACTTCTGCATAGGTTAAGTAGCCTTGCTCTTTACCTTTAGCTAGCAACAGTTTAAGTTGCGACTGAGGAGTGTGCTCCATAGATATCATCCAAGTTGGGTAACGGTTAAAACGACGGGCAATTATTTATCGCCACGCGAATCGTCAATTATAGCCTTGTGCGCTTCCATGCGCTAGTCCAAGTGCTTAGAATTAAGACGTTAAGTGTCTTAATTCTGCCCTTGTATGACTGCGATCAGTTTGCTTAGCTGGATCCTTTCTTCTTTAGTGTGGTTCTGTTTTAGACTCAATTCCTGATATCGCTGTTCAATATATTGATTATTGAGCCAGATCAGGGTTTTTCTAAACTCTTGTTGCAAGTTTTCATCCGCCACTTGATGGTCCCATTGGGTCAGTTTTTTTAGAGTCCCGATCTGTGGGGTATCTCTATACTGTTCAAGTAGTTGTGCGCTGTTTTTAACTTGTGCACGAGTTATGTCTAGTAAGTTGTTCAGCAAGTCTATGCCAACCATCTTGATGTGTTTCAGTGCAGGCTGCACCGGCAGTCCTTCGCCTAACATAGGATGTTGTACTAGCAGTGCGATGGCTAGTCGCAATGGGGTTCCTCGTCCTTTTAATGCTTTTGTTTGAGGAGTTTGGTTCTGCCTTTTAGAGGAGAAACCCAACTTCCTTTTTAACTCATCTGCATCGTTCATTCCAAGTTTAAAGGCTAGATTTTCCAGCAGTAAACTTTGTAAAACGGTGTCTTGTATCTTCTCTATCAGACTAATGGCTTGCTTGGCTAATATCCCTTTATCAGTACCATGGCGTTTGGCTAACGTTTCAAAAAGAAACTCGGGGAGTGCTTTTGCATCATCAATCTGACTTTCGAATACTTCTTTTCCTACCTGACGAACCATGGTGTCTGGATCTTCACCTTGAGGCAGGAACATAAATCTAACTTGGTTACCGGGTTTCAACAATGGCAGCGCGGTTTCTAATGCGCGCCATGCGGCTTCGACTCCAGCTCTGTCACCGTCATAACAACAAATGACTTCTTTGGCGCTGCGCAACAGGAGCTGAAATTGCTCTGCTGTGGTTGCCGTACCAAGAGAGGCAACGGCATAGTCGACATCAAACTGTGCCAGTGCGACTACATCCATATAACCTTCGACGATAAGCACTCGTTGAGGATCTCTGTGACGCTGTTTTAGCTCATAGAGTCCATATAGCTCATTGCCTTTATGAAATATGGGCGTTTCCGGAGAATTCAAGTACTTTGGGGTACCGTCACCTAAAACTCTTCCACCGAAGCCTATAACCCTGCCTCGTCGGTCACGAATAGGGAACATTAATCGATCGCGAAATCGGTCGTAACGTCTGCCATTATCGTTCTCAATCACCATTCCTGCGGTGAGGAGTTTATCTTGTGAATCCTGATTCTGGCGATAGCGACTGAGTAAACCGTCCCAGCCCTCTGGTGCAAATCCAATATCAAAGTGTTCAATCACTTTTTTAGATAGGCCGCGATGATCTAGGTAATCGAGCACCTTCTGTTTGTCTTTATGTTGCCTAAGCTGGCTCTGAAAATATCGGCTAGCTTCTTCCATCAATTGGTACAGGTCGCGGCTTAATCCTTCATCGCGTCTCTTGCCTGTACCTCGCTCTCTAGGCACTTCGACACCCAGTTGTCCAGCGAGTTCCTCTATCGCGTCGATAAAATCGAGACGCTCGTACTCCATGACGAAGTCGATGATATTGCCATGGGCACCACAGCCGAAACAATGGTAGAACTGTTTATCTCTACTGACAGTAAAAGAAGGTGATTTTTCACTGTGAAACGGACAACAGGCAGAGTGGTTTTTACCCGCCTTTTTAAGGGGTACCTTAGCGTCGATTAGATCGACAATATCGATGCGAGCTACTAGCTCATTGATAAAATCACGAGGTATCGCCATGAGTTCGGTAAATGCCGCCTTTCGCTATTATCGCGAAATAAAAACTGAAACTGTACAAACAAACAAGCCGCGCAAAAGCACGGCTTATTTACGCATTATTCTTAAGTTACTTAAGTTTAGCTCTGATCATAGCGCCTATTGCCGCCATATCAGCTCTGCCTAAGACTTTAGGTTTTAATGCGCCCATTACTTTGCCCATATCCGCCATGGAGGATGCGCTCATCTCTTCGATGCTTGCATCAACTAGAATGGCAATTTCCTCTTCAGTAAGAGGTTGAGGCAGAAAAACTTCAAGAACCTTAATCTCTTCTGCTTCAATTGCTGCTAGTTCGTCACGTCCGGCTGCACTATATTGTGTAATCGAATCACGACGTTGTTTAACCATTTTGGTTAAGACAGCTATAGTCTGGTCGTCATTGAGAGTTTCGCGGGTGTCCACTTCAATCTGTTTGACGGCGGCGAGTGCCATACGAATAGTCCCCAAGCGTACCTTAGCTCGGGCACGCATGGCGTCTTTCATTTGACTTTTTAGCTGATCAATTAGGCTCATAATAGATTAGTATAAACGTACGCGACGAGCGTTTTCGCGAGAAAGCTTCTTAGCAAGACGCTTAACTGCAGCGGCTTTAGCACGCTTACGTGCAGTAGTTGGCTTCTCGTAGAACTCACGAGCGCGAACATCAGCTAAGATACCAGCTTTTTCACAAGAGCGCTTAAAACGACGTAGAGCTACGTCAAATGGTTCATTTTCGCGTACTTTAATTATTGGCATACGCCATCACCCCTTAGGTGTAGTTTGAAGTGAGTCAATTATTTGACTCAAGTTAATTTAAAAATGGTGCGGAATTCTATACTGACTTAAGCATGTTTGTAAAGCATATTCCGCGATCATATTTTAGATATTTTCACCATGACCCCAGATTTTAGATTTCGGCTAACCCATGTTGGTAGTATTCAGACTATTGCCGCCGATGAACACTGTCATTGTCACAATTATCAGGATGCGTTAAATCAGCAGCAAGTCTATTGGTATAATTAAACAACAGCAGGTAGAATTAGCCGCCTTTTATGACACTTTGACGGAATACGATGCGGGTTTTAGGTATTGAAACATCTTGCGATGAAACAGGAATCGCCGTTTATGATGATGAGCTAGGCTTATTATCCCATACATTATATAGCCAAGTGAAGCTACATGCTGATTACGGTGGGGTCGTGCCTGAACTGGCATCACGAGATCACGTTAGAAAAATAATACCTCTGATTAAGCAGGCACTTGCCGATGCTAACTGTGGCATTGATGACATCGATGGAGTCGCTTATACCACTGGCCCAGGCCTTGTTGGTGCCTTATTAGTGGGGGCCTGTGTGGGACGTTCGTTAGCTTATTCATGGGGAAAGCCTGCCATTGGTGTGCATCATATGGAAGGTCATTTGTTAGCGCCTATGCTAGAGGATAATGTGCCTGAGTTTCCTTTTCTAGCGCTGTTAGTCTCTGGCGGACATTCTATGATGGTGGCTGTTGAAGGTATCGGACATTATGAAGTACTTGGTGAGTCTGTTGACGATGCCGCAGGCGAAGCATTCGATAAAACGGCGAAACTGATGGGGCTTGATTATCCTGGTGGGCCAAGGCTATCTAAATTAGCCGCGAAAGGTGAAACGGGCCATTACCGTTTTCCTCGTCCTATGACGGATAAGCCGGGGTTAAATTTCAGTTTTTCTGGTTTAAAGACCTTTGCCGCAAATACGATTGCCAGGGAGCCAGATGATGAGCAAACCCGTGCCAATATCGCGCTGGCATTTGAGGAGGCTGTTGTTGATACGCTGTCTATCAAATGTCGTCGTGCACTAAAGCAAACCGGTTATAGTCGTTTAGTGATTGCTGGAGGAGTGAGTGCTAACTCGCGTCTGCGTAAATCATTGGCCGAGATGATGCAAACATTAGGTGGAGAAGTCTTTTATCCAAGAAGCGAGTTTTGTACAGATAATGGCGCGATGATTGCTTATGCGGGTTTGCAGAGATTGAAGGCGGGTCAAAAAGAGGACTTGGGTGTCAAAGGCATGCCACGTTGGTCCTTAGACTCCCTTCCACCGCTATAGGCTTCCAGCTACGAGCGAGTGAGCATAAGTCATGAGTTGTAAGTGATAAGCACAAAGAAAGAAACACTTGTTTTGCAGAGGGAAACTGGTGTTTTTTAGGTGCTAGCTTATTAGAACTTAGGGTTTAATCCTTTGCCTTATTTCTTTTATTGCGTGACACCTTTGACTCTTCACCTTTTAATAGTCTGAGAATATTGTCTTTATGCCTGATGACTATCAATGTCGATAACATGAAAACCGGAATGGTAAACCTGTCATCGATATACCAAGTATAGACAGGGGCTAGCAGGGCTGTGGTCATTGCGGCAAGTGAGGAATATCGACTAATTAACACCATGACGATCCAGGTGCCTATTAAAGCAAGGGCAAAATCATGACCGATGGGAGCCATAGCACCAAATGCGGTGGCGACACCTTTTCCGCCTTTAAAGTCAAAGAAAATAGGGAAAATATGGCCAACGCAGGCGGCGATAGCAATCAGACCTAGAGAGACGGGGTCGACCCCCAAACGAAAGGCGAGGTAGGCAGGTAGGGCGCCTTTTAGCATATCAAACGATAGCACCATAGCGGCAGAACTGGCTCCGCCTATGCGCAGAACATTGGTCGCTCCAGGGTTGCCCGAACCTTCTGTTCGTGGGTTGGGCAGTCCACGCATTCGACAAACAAGCACGGCGCTGGAGATTGAGCCTGCCAGATAGGCGATCAACATCATGACCAAGGTAAGTACTGTTATAGTCAAATTGGTTTCCTTATCCGTCTTAAGGTATCATCGCGCGACAATATTTAGCGGTACCAAGGCATAATTACAACTTTCTATTTAATCCGCTTTACCTGAGAGGTAAAATTATTCTATTAGGGCTTTATCCTACTTGGGATTTGCACTGTTAGAAAGAGGAATATAGAAAATTAATTAATAAAATTAGCATTATATCTTTGTTTATCTGTTTACGGCTATCAGGTATCAAGGGCCAAACAGCACAAATAAGCCTCGTCATGAGGAACCAGTCCGGTTATGGAGAAATCATGGACAGAGTATTAATACGACAGTTAAAAATAGAAACTGTTATCGGAATTTATGAGTGGGAAAAGAAGATCCATCAGAACTTGTTAGTCGATTTAGATATGGCTTGGGATAACAAGTCAGCCGCAAATAGCGATGATTATCAGTATGCCTTGTGTTATGAGACCGTATCGAATCGATTAACGACCTTGATAACCGAAAAGCCAATTGAACTTATCGAAACCGTAGCCGAGATGATTGCGACCTGTTTAATGGATGAATTCGATATACCTTGGGTAAAGGTGACTGTAATGAAACCTGGAGCCGTGCCGAGTGCAGTTGCAGTTGGTGTCGAAATTGAGCGAGGTTATTGTTAGATGTTATCTCGAGTCTATATCAGTTTAGGCAGTAATATTGAACCTGAGCGCTATCTTAAGTCTGGTTTGATGGAGTTAAATTATCATTTTGGCAAGCTCAGGTATTCTTCAGTATATGAAAGTGAAGCCGTTGGTTTTGACGGTAATAATTTTTTAAATATGGTGGTTGCTGTCGATACCGATTTGAGCATAGAGGAGCTAGTGTTTTTGTTTAAGAAGATCGAACAAGATAATGGCCGTCTGGTGGGGGCTAAAAAGTTTGCCTCAAGAACATTAGATCTCGATCTCTTGCTCTATGGTGACAAGGTGACACTTACTCCTGTAGAGCTACCGAGAGCTGAAATATTAACCAACGCCTTCGTGTTATGGCCAATGGCTGAACTCGCCCCAGATTTAGTTCATCCTTTGGTGAATATTAGCTATCAGAGACTGTGGGATGCATACGATAAAACCCAGCAAAGACTTTGGCCTGTTTCATTCGTATGGGCTACGGACTTAGTCGATGAAAGTCTTAACTCATATCAAGCATAAGCTTATATTTTTATTTAACTCTCTATCTTAACTACAAAGTTAGACTTATTTAACAGGGAATTCATGGATACATTTCAGGTTATAATATTAGCTTTGATTCAGGGTTTAACCGAATTTTTACCCATCTCAAGCTCGGCGCATCTGATTTTACCCGCCCAACTTCTTGGCTGGCAAGATCAGGGCCTGTCTTTCGATGTTGCTGTCAATACTGGTTCATTGTGCGCGGTCATGATTTATTTCAGGCGTGAATTGTGGTCTATGTTCAATGCTTGGGGGGGGAGCATGATCAATGGAAAGCATAATGATGAAAGTAAGCTAGCCTGGTGGATCATTCTCGCGACCATTCCAGCAGTTATCATTGGCTTCACCGCTAAAGATTTTATCGAGACTCATCTGCGAAATATCGAGGTAGTGGCAACGACCACTATCGTGTTCGGCCTTTTACTGTGGTGGGCCGATCGAATGACCAGCAAAGGGCTGACGGAGTTTCAACTTGGTTGGAAAAAAGCATTAATCATCGGTCTGGCTCAGGCCATGGCGCTGATCCCAGGGACATCCCGTTCTGGTGCGACTATTACAGCGGCCTTGATGTTGGGGCTAGGACGTGAGGCTGCAGCGCGCTTCTCATTTCTGATGTCGGTACCAATCAGTTTAGGTGCAGCAGTTCTGGTGATTAAAGATCTGATATCAAGTGGTGAGGTGATAGATTATCAGGCACTAATTCTAGGTGTTAGCGTCTCTTTTTTCGCTGCATATGCTTGTATCCATGTATTTTTAAAATTGGTAAGCCGGATTGGAATGACTCCCTTCGTCGTCTACCGCCTAGCACTGGGCGCACTCTTATGTGTGTTTATATTTGCTTAATTATTACCAGGCGTGACTTCTAGAATCAAATAAAGTCGCCCTTCATTGTTAAAGAGACATTATGAAAAGTATTTATTTATGCCCTGTGTGTAACCAGCCTCTGCTAATCCATCAGGAGTCTCAAGGGTTACATTGTAGCAATAAGCATCATTTTGATAAAAATGATAAGGGGTATTGGGTATTTAGTCTGGCTAAAAAGCCTAAATTAGACTCTAGGCAAGTGATGCGGAACAAACGCTTTTTACTCGAATCTGGTATATTTTCTCCGCTCGTCGACACATTAGCAACAATGCTCAAACTTGAGCTTGCGCATATGGGGTCAAAGGCAGTGATTCAACATCTAGAATATGATTGTGGCGAAGGCTACTATCTTCGAGCGATAAAGTCAGCGCTCATAGAACCGCTCCAGCAAGCTGGATTAAATTTAGTGCAGCACGGGATCAATGAAGCTGAGAACGCATTGTTCGCGGCGGCGAAAATCGACGCTGACGCTATTAATATAATACAAGCAGACAGCGAAGCCAATAGTGATTCTTGTCATGACAGTGAGCTAGAAAAAAGCACCTTAATTGTTAGTAGCCTAAGATCGCTTCCTTTCGCAGACGCTAGTTTCGACCTCGTCACTTTAATCGATAAGCAACTCAAGGGAAAAGAGCCATTACGGGTTCTCAAGCAAGCTGGCTACCTATTGCAGGTCTCTCCAGCTCCACGTCATCTATGGCAGTTAAAAGGGTATATTTACCCAGATATGAAAGAAAAGGAACTGCAATCGAGCCCAGTGATCGGACTTGAGTTACTAGCGAGTCAAAGGGTGACATTTACACTCAATGCTGACGGTGAACAAGCACTGACACTGTTAGAGATGACACCTTTTGCGTGGCGGGTTAATGATAAAATACGTAACACGATAGCCTCTGGTAACTTCAAAGGACTAGAGATTGATTTTATGGTCACCCTCTCGAAGAAAATATAACCTTAGAGCTTGCAATTAACCTTAGTGAGCGGCTTTATATTTATCTGTTTATATTCGATAAGGCTAGAATTTAGTGGCTACAGAGGTTAACATTTAAGGCTAATGTTGCTTATTGCTGAGATCTAGAGAATTATCTGTGGGCCCTTATATTGATTGCTGTTAGCAGTCGGCACATTCGATTTGATAGTAGAGAATAAAAAGGAAATAGAAATACCTATGATGAAAATATTGCTGTTGTTCATCTTAAGTGTCATTCCAGGCATTAGTCTGGCCAATGTCTACGAACTGCCTGAAAAAGGCAGTCGTCTCATTGGTGAGCTTCAGGAGCATCTAGTACAGAAGGGGGATTATTTTCAGACGATTTCCAAACAGTACAATGTGGGTATTTTGGAGCTAATGGAGTCAAATCCAGGCGTGGATCCATTTTTACCTACCCCAGGTTCCACACTCATCATACCGACTCAGATGTTGCTACCTGATGTACCAAGAAAAGGCATAGTGCTTAACCTACCCGAATTGAGACTTTATTATTTTGCTAAAAATGGTAAAGAGGTTCATGTATTTCCGGTTGGTATTGGTCGCATAGGCCGTGAAACACCAGAGATGGTCACCAAGATTAAGTCCAGAATCCCTAATCCAAGTTGGACACCTCCAGCGAGTATTCGTAAGGAGTACCTAGAACGTGGTGAGGTTCTACCTGCCATAGTACAAACAGGACCAGATAACCCTTTGGGTAAATATGCCATGCAGCTTTCTTATGGTGATGGCAGTTACTTAATCCACGGTACAAATAAAGATTTTGGTGTTGGTATGCGCGTCAGTGCAGGTTGCGTGCGCCTTAATCCGGATGACATCGAGTGGCTATTTAATCAGAGTAAATATGGTGATCCTGTTCGGGTGATCAATCAAACAGTCAAAATTTCTACTGAACTTGATGGCCGTCAAATTATAGAGGTACACTCTGCTTTGTCTAAATCTGAATTTGAGATACATCAAGAAAAAGTCGTGTCAATGAGTGCTAGCATCGTCAAATTTATCAGTCAAGATGATATCGATAGTTTTAAAGCCAATGATGCATTACTCGCTCAAAATGGCTTGCCGATAAATATTAGCTTGTAAGGCGTTAAAAGGAAGCGACTCAGTACTCGATTCTCATTGCGTTCTATCCACAGTGGTAACCTTTTTACCACTGCTTTAAATGCTGCATAAGCAGCAGCCATCCTTGTAAAAATTACTTCATGACGGCTTATTTTAGTGACTTAACACTATCATTAAGGCATCCAGGGATAAGTTCTTAAAAAATTCTATGTACACTCATAAAATAGTAAAGAGTCCTGACAAGTAATTATCGATATTGCTAGTGCCTCACCAAATACTTAGCCTCCACCAATTGAAGTCACCTCGATAATATGAATGCTTTGGGCACAGATGCTGATTTATGACCGTCCCATATGAAGCACTGTAATTGCCAGTGAAATGTCACTTCTAGGGTTATTTATCAACAATTAACTAATCTATCGACAACTAGCGAAGTCTCTCCTTATCATTCCTCTTTTCTCCAAATATGTACATTTATTTTTACAGGTCACTTGTAGCTTTTTGTTGGTCACATGTTGTGAGGTGCTGATATTTTGAGTGTGTAGTGATAATGTGGTGTTGCATTCAGTGTGGGGTAAGAGAAAAAATTCCTCTTAATAAGCTGTTAGCAATACATCAATCACGGAGTTGTAATGGAAGAAAGTGTTGAACAAACAGAGCAAGAAGAATTAGTTCAATCAACTGAAATGGAGTTTTATACTGTTTCACAAAAAAAATTCTTAATTCTATTTTTAGGTACATTTGGTATATATTCTATTTATTGGTTCTTTAAACATTGGAGTCAATATAAAAAAAGCACAAACGATGATATGTGGCCAATAATGAGGGGGGTATTTTCAATTTTCTTTACCCACTCGTTATTTTCGCTGTTTGAAATGAAGTATCAAAATAAAACTGGTGAAGCACCCCAAAGCATTAATTATTTAGCAACAGTTTTTGTTGTTATATCAATCATTGGGAACATAAGCGATAGGTTGGCTGGTAATGGTTATGGAGTGCCATTCACTCTTTACTCCAGTTTAATAGTTCTACCAATTGCTTGTTGGTGTTTATATCAAGCCCAATCGCTTGCTAATTTTTCAAGTGATGATGTTAGCGGTAGCTCAAATAGTAAATTAACTTTTTTAAATTATATTTGGCTGGTTTTAGGCTTTATATTTTGGCTACTTGTACTTTTTGGTATTTACGCAACATCAGCTGGCTTATAAAATATTGCTAACAAATAAGGCGTTCAAACGGACAAATAACAGCTGGCTGTTGTTCGTGCCTCACACATTTTAGCCAGCTATTATTTACAGCTTAACGTGGCGTTAGGGTTTAATTAGGGGCTGTTGATCTTTCGTGTTCAATAATTAATCACAGTGCATTGGAAGCCACATAATAGTGAATGCAAGCGCTACCATACTCTCATAATTTTGCTCTAATTTGTCGTATCTCGTTGCTATTGCTCGAAAATTCTTGATTCGACCAAAGGCGTTTTCAACAAAATGTCGATACTTATATAAGCACCAATCAATGTCCTTATTCCCTTTCTTGCTGTTTTTTTTGCGAGGAATGACGGAAATCGCACCTTTCTTTTTCACATGCTCTCTAAATTTTTCACTGTCATAACCTTTATCTGCAATAACATATGATGATTTAGGTGACTTATTTACTCGTTTTTCTGCATAGATAATATCGTGGACTTGACCGCCTGATAATTCGAAATGTACAGGAAGACCATAGCTATCTACTGCCAAATGAATTTTTGTAGAGTTACCTCCTCTACTTTTACCTAT
>JBAHZX010000061.1:0-25437 GCA_037132815.1 Shewanella sp. | reverse complement strand
AACATCCTGATAATCAGCTGCCGGACAATTACAGCTAGCCTGTATGGTTTCTCCTTGTCGTGCTTCATTGCTAACCAAGCTAACATGGTAGTCATGTTGACCTGCCACTCGCGCGGTGACGTCATTATCCGTGAATGAGACTAGGCTCACTTTACCCGCGTGATAAAGCGTCGTGCCTAATTGATAAGATTTACTGCTAGCACGCAGTTTTATTTCGTTAATATCAAACATTAATACTTTCCTATGCATTACCACGCAGATCGTGGGAACGAGTGACGTCAGCGGCTTTTACATCGGGAATTGTAACTCACCTGAAATGAGTTTGCTCCACTGAGCGTCACTTACTATTGACTCACTGCTGTCTAAAGCTCGAACATGCAGCTGCAATTATTCCACTCTTTGGATGGGTTAGTCTAGTGGCATCAAAACAATGTTCACTCGACTGTATATCAATAGATAATCCATTAGCAAAACCACAACAAAACCCTATTAGTATTACTTGGGGTTATGTTTGAATATCGATGAAAGCGGTCAGTACTATAATAATGTTTAGTTTGATGGGATAGTTTAAGGTTTTTCGGGGCTAATTCACAATAAGGCGGTAAAATCGCGCGCTAGTTAAGCGAATGAATTTACTGCTAATTTTGACTAATTAGCTACGTAGTTATTGTCCTTGGAGGTCTAAGATCTAATTCAATACCTTCAAGTAGTGATAAGAACTCTAAAAGGTGCTCTCTCATCGCTTTTTCAGCAGCAACTTCATCACCCGCTACCACAGCATCAATGATGGAGTTATACATTTCAGGAGAGGAGGTTTTGCCTGTATCGAACTTAAATTGACTTGCAATACTGTCAACCAATTGAATCAAAGATTTATCAATGGCGGTCAAAAAACGATTATTACATATGTCAGCAAACAGATAATGAACCGGACTTTTCAATATAACCGTTTCAGGATATTGTAATGTTTTACTTGCGTTGTCATTGGCCTCTTTGAGTAATTTAGCCTGCTCTACAGTGCAACATTTCGCCGCTAAACCCACCACCATAGGCTCTATTGATAAACGCGCTTGGCAAATTTCATTGAAAGACATTTTTCCTAAAAAGAACAAATCCTTGCAGTCATTACTCAATCGCTCAAATGTCAATTCCCTCACAAAAGCGCCGCCCGTTGCTCCTTGCTTAATCAACACCAATCCACGGCTCTCCAAAGCTTTAATAGCCTCACGGACAACGGTTCGACTCACTTGAAATGTCTCTATTAACTCCCGCTCAGAAGGTAATTTATCTCCAACGATATAACGCCCTTCAAAAATAGCGCTTCGAAGCTGGTTGGAAACTTCATCGGAAGCTTTTACCTGCCTGATGGGTTTAAAGTTACTCAAGGTAAATCCTCGCGAGTGATAGACAAATATAATTAGATCTCAATCGCCAAAATAATAAATTATGCTGCCGACATTCCCGACGAATAGTAACTTCATTCGCATCACCTATTGTTTCAACAAGGTATCTTTGAATGCAAAGCTGGCCACAACACAGATAACGTCTTTAAAAATCAGGGCGGTATTTGAAAAATTCTCGGGCAGAGATGTTTTTATCAGCTGCATTACATGTCTTGGTGATACTTTCGAGTCACTTCGCTATTATGTAAATATGACTTACTTGCACTTTTATTCAACTATATCAATATTATACCATAAATCCACTTTGTATATAATGTCTTTGTTCACTTCTCGTTAAGATTCTGAAAATACTTTCCGTCTATATTTTCTGCTTTAAAGCTTTTCATTACTGGCCTTGCGCCACTGTAGCGGCGAACGGTTCATGGTATTTCTAAACGACTTAGAGAAAGCGCTGACATCACCAAAACCCAGCACCTCAGACAATAAGGTAATGTCTATGTTACTGGACTCTAAATGCCAGCATGCAGTGCTAATACGCACATCCTTAAGCAGCTGTTTAAATGTCAGCCCCCTATCCTTTAATCTTCTTTGCAGGGTTCGATTATGCATATTTAGCAACAATGCAATATTCTCGATATTAGACTCCCGTATCCCCATGGTCTGTAGTATCAAGGTTTTGACTTTTCGCTCAATATCATCACCAAACTGATCGATAAGTGACTTGAGATACACTTCAATCAGGTGTTTATCCTCTTGAGAAATAAGTTGAATATCTTGTGATAAATAGGCGCTATCTAAGATCAGTCGATCATTTTCCTGATTAAAAACCACCTGGCATTCGAAATATTTTCGGTAAACCGAATGATCAGAGATCGGCGCATGAGCAAACTCCAATCGCTCAATATTAGTCTGGCTACCAATAAGCGCCTTAATCAGACGTAAACAAACACCGAAAGACAGTTCCTTATATTGCTTGGCATGGCTTATGTCTTGAAATAGTTGATAGCGCTCTATTAGTGCAGTCTGGTTAATCTCTCTCACCATCCAATATTCTCCGTGGCTATGTACCGCCATGTATCTCTGAGCATTAGCCAGTGCCTCCCGCACAGTTTGACTGCTCAGCATCAACATACCCACAGGGCCTAATACTTCGACACTCTGTTTAGCCGCCAACCTCAGACCAAAATCCTTACAATTAAGTTGCTCAGCTGCTAGCTCAAGTAAGTTGATCATGCCAGCGAAAGCAATCAGGTTATCAGGATTACTGAAGTCGTCTCTAGTTAAGCCACACCGAGATAAGAGTTCTTTGCTGTCACCTCCTAGCTCAGAGACCAGAATATCGAAACCGTACAAGGAGCCACTGCGGATCAGATAATGTTGTTTCATAGCAAGCTTTATTACACTCAAAATACCGATGGTTAAATAGTGACTTATTTGTCATCAAATGACAAGAACACAATTTAAACAAGCTTTAACATAATTAAAGCTATTTGATAACAATAACTAATAATATCGGAGTTTGCATGTCAGCATATGATACGATTATCAAGAGTGGCCGATATTTTGATGGAACCGGCGCCTCTTCATCCATTCAAAATATAGCAATAAAACAGGGTAAAATCGCCCTAATCTCTAGCTCACCAATAGACGAGACAGATTGCAAACACATCATAGATGCTCGTGATAAGTGGGTTATGCCTGGTTTTATTGATACCCACACCCATTACGATGCCGAGCTGATTGTCAGCCCTAGCCTTTCTGAGTCGGTTCGTCACGGCGTGACCACCGTTTTGGTGGGTAGTTGCTCATTAAGCATGATCTGCAGCGAATATGAAGATGCCTCCGATATTTTCACCCGAGTCGAAACCGTACCCCGTGAAAAGGTACTGCCAATTCTCAAAAAGCACAAAACCTGGAGTACACCTAAGCAATGGGTCGAATACATTAAGACCCATCCTATGGGGCCAAATGTTGTCAGTATGCTGGGTCACAGCGATATGCGCGTAGGTGTAATGGGTTTGAGCCGCTCCACAGATATTCGCGTAATCCCCACCGAAGCCGAGATGATAAAGATGGAAGACCTACTAAAGGAATCTTTAGAAGTAGGCTTTCTTGGTCTATCCACCATGTGCTTAAAGTGGGACAAACTCGATGGCAACCGTGAGTGGTCTAAGAGCCTGCCTAGCACTTATTCAAAATGGAAAGAAGTATCCCGTCTCAATAAGTTAGTGCGTAAGTACGACCGAGTGCATCAGGGCGCACCGAATGCCGCCGCCATCTTACAGATTAATCAATACATGCGTGAGTGTATGGGCATCTTCAAAAAGCGCCTCAAAACCACCTTAATCAGCCGCATGGATCTCAAGGGCAGTGTTTATCTAAGCAAAATCACTAATATAGCCGCCCGCGTCACTAACTTCTTCAACGGTGATTTTCGCTGGCAGGTGCTACCCACCCCGTTTACCGTTTATGCCGACGGCATAGATGTGGTGTTTTTCGAAGAGTTTGGAGCCGGTGAGTTGGCGCTGGATCTAAAAGATAAAATAGAGCGTAACAAGCTGCTACAAGATGAAAAATATCGCCGCGATTTCAGAAAGTTCTATGGTGAAAAACTCAGCCCCAGAGTATGGCAGAGAGACTTCGGCGATGCCATTATCCTCGCTTGTCCTGACGAGTCCATTGTAGGTAAAAACTTCGCCGAGGTGGCTAAACACAGAAACATACATGTCGTGGATCTATTCCTTGATCTGGTGGTGCAATACGGCACTGACCTGCGCTGGTACACCACCGTAGCCAACCACAGAAAACACGTGCTGAAAAAGATGGTAAAAGATAAAAAATCCCTTATTACCTTCAGCGATGCTGGCGCACATATTCGTAATATGGCCTTCTATAACCTGCCACTTCGCATGCTTAAGCTTGTAAGCGAGTCCATAGACGAAGGCGATGCCATGATGACGATGGAGAAAGCCGTCTGGCGGATGACAGGGGATCAGGCTGACTGGTTTAGCATAGAGGCGGGCAGAATTCATCAAGGGGATCGCGCCGATGTTGTCATCATTAACCCCAAAGAATTTAAGCAAAATCTCGAGCAAGTTAGCTGGGCCGAAATGGAAAACTTTGATCTGCAACGTCTGGTCAACCGCAATCCAGGTCTGGTTGAGCAGGTATTCATCAACGGCAAAGTGGCTTTTGAAAATGATGAAATTGTCCCAGAACTCGGCAAGAGCATGGGATACGGCACCTATATACCCGCCTATTAAAACTGACAACATGGACATGATAATGATAAAGATAATCAACAAACTCTTAGCGAGCCTCGCCCTACTCAGCTGTGGACTGGTATTCGCAGCCGATCAGCCCAACATCGTGGTTATTTTCGGTGACGATATAGGCTATGGCAATATCTCGGCCTACAACAACGGCATGCTGGGCTACCAGACACCGAATATCGACAGTATAGCCAACGAGGGCGCTCTGTTAACCTCCTACTATGCCGAACAATCCTGCACCGCTGGGCGCTCGGTGTTTATCACTGGGCAGATGCCGGTACGAACTGGCCTGAGTAAAGTCGGCCTTCCTGGAGCTCCACAAGGTATTAAGCCCCAAGACATCACCATGGCTCAAGCTCTGAAAGATCTCGGCTATGCCACCGGACAGTTTGGTAAGAACCATTTGGGAGACAGAGATACCATGCTGCCAACAGAGCATGGATTCGATGAGTTTCTCGGCAACCTTTATCACCTTAACGCCGAGGAAGAACCGGAAAACCCTGATTATCCCAAGAGTGTTGATTTTAAGCGGCGCTTCGGCCCAAGAGGCGTCATCAAGTCAACTGCTGATACCAACAATGAAAGTTCGGGATTGCTGTCATCTAAGCCTGGGGCACGCGTTGAAGACACCGGAGCTTTGACCAGTAAGCGCATGGAGACCATCGACGATGAAACCTTAGACGCCGCCAGTGACTTTATTACGCGAAAAGTTGCCGAAGATATCCCCTTCTTCCTCTGGTACAACACGACTCGCATGCATAACTATACTCATGTGAGTGAGGAACACTCGGGAGTCACTGGTCTGGGTGATTATGCCGACGGCATGGTGGAACACGATAATCACATAGGTAAGCTACTGGACAAACTTAAGCAGCTGAATATCGACGACAATACTATCGTTATCTACACCACTGATAATGGCCCGATGAATGCAACCTGGCCCGATGCAGCCACTAGCCCTTTTCGCGGTGAGAAAGCCACGGCATGGGAAGGCGGCTTCAGAGTACCCGCCTTGATAAAATGGCCAGACCATATAGAACCTGGCTCTAAGTTCAATGGCATAGTCTCATCAGCGGATTGGTTTCCCACCTTAGTCAGTATCGCGGGCAACCATAAGATCAAGAAAGAGCTATTAACCGGATATAAGTCGAGCAATGGCAGGAATTATCGCAACCACTTAGATGGCTATAATCAGGTGGATTATTTAACGAAAAAATCTGATAAAAGTGCTCGTAACTCATTTTTTTATTGGTCAGATGATGGCGATTTACTAGCGATGCGCGACGGTCGCTGGAAGTTTCATTTCAAAATTCAGGAGCACAAGGGCATCGCTGTTTGGACCCAAGCACAAAAGACGCTTCGAATACCTAAGTTGTTCGACTTGGCGGTAGACCCCTATGAAAAAGGCGACCAAGGGTTTGGTTATGATAATTGGTGGTACAAACGCGCTTTTCTAGTGATACCTGCACAAATAAAGGTGAAACAGATGATGGCCAGCTTCAAAGATTTTCCACCTCGTCAGGTCGTCGGCAGCTTTACCGTAGATATCGACATGGAAGACATATTGAAAGTATCCAAACAAAATAAACCGCTGGATTAATTAGCTCAATGAAGCCGTACATATAAGTCATAATAATAAAAGGAAGCAACAAAAGAAGAAAGCAAACAGTGATCAGCAGTTGCCCGATTGCACCACTGTTTGTTTTAAACCTAGCGCATCTAAACTGTAAATCACGGTCAAAACATGGCATCATATTGCGCAGAAAAAAACTAGTAAATGCTTGTCGTAACGCTTAGGAACCCCATAATGACGCAGATCACCTTACTTACTCCCGATGATTGGCACCTTCACTTCCGTGATGGTGATATGTTGCAAGAAACTGTCCCAGCTACCGCCAGACTTTTCCAACGCGCTATCGTCATGCCAAACCTACTACCACCGATAACAGATGCCAAGATGGTCAATGCCTACCGTGAGCGCATTTTAGCGGCGCGCCCACAAGGTTCAAGCTTCGAACCTCTGATGACACTTTTCCTGACTAACAACACTACTAAGCAAGATATCATAGATGCAAAAGTGGCTGGCGTTGTAGCGGCTAAACTGTACCCAGCAGGCGCAACCACTAACTCAGATGCTGCGGTAAAGGCACTCGATAGCCTCTTTCCTATCTTTGAACAAATGGCTGAAATAGGCATGTTACTACTGGTTCATGGTGAAGTCACCGAGTCCCATATCGATATCTTCGACCGTGAAGCGATATTTATCGAGCGTAACCTAACTCGCATTGTCGATGCTTTCCCAAGCCTTAAAATAGTGTTCGAGCATATCACCACGAAAGAAGCCGCCGAGTTTGTTGCAAGCGCCCCTGACAATGTAGCCGCAACCATCACGCCACAGCACCTACTGCTAAACCGTAACGACCTGTTGGTTGGCGGCATACGTCCACACAACTTCTGTCTGCCAGTGCTTAAGCGTAATATTCATCAACAAGCACTGCGTGCAGCAGTGGCTACTGGGTCTAATAAATTTTTCTTAGGCACAGACTCTGCACCACACGAGAAACATCGTAAAGAATCGGCTTGTGGTTGTGCCGGTTGTTACAGCGCTTGGAGCGCACTTGAACTTTATGCTCAGGTATTTGATGACTTAGGCGTTATTGACAAGCTTGAAGGTTTCGCCAGCACTCATGGCCCAGACTTCTACGGCCTACCAAAAAACACCAGCACTGTGACACTAGTGAAAGAGACCTGGACAGTGCCGAGCGAGATAATGTTACCAAACGGCAATCCAATCGTACCTTTCTTCGCTGGCGAAGAAGTTAGCTGGAAAGTGAAAACTTAAAGCTATCCACAAAAGAACTGCAAGTTCACACTCGCAGTTCTTAGCTCGAAACTCGTAACCTAACACTCCTCAGCTTAATAAATACATACCTTTTGAGAATTAAAAACATGGCAAGAACCGCTGCAGCACTGCACATATTAGTTAAACATAAAGAACAAGCTGAAGACATCATCAAGCAATTGAAAAAAGGCGTTAAATTCGATGTGTTAGCCAAGAAACACTCGACTTGCCCATCGGGTAAAAAAGGCGGAAGTTTAGGCGAATTCAAGAAAGGTCAGATGGTGCCACAATTCGATAAGGTCTGTTTTACCAGTGAACTTATTACTCCTCATTTGGTAAAGACTAAGTTCGGATGGCATGTGATAAAAGTGCTTTATCGAACCTAAAAAATAGATCTACGTGCTTATTCCATGCACACAGCAACACGAGGAGTTAATTTGGTTATTAGTTCATAAGCGATGGTACCTATATGCTCGGCGACAACTTCAACAGGTAGGTCACTTCCCCACATTATAACTTCATCGCCAATAGCGTCATTCGAGTCCAATCCAAGATCAACAGTCAACATGTCCATAGATACACGTCCAACTATGGGCACCAGACGTCCATTAACCCATAC
The DNA here is from genome assembly GCA_037132815.1 of Shewanella sp. GTDB lineage: Bacteria > Pseudomonadota > Gammaproteobacteria > Enterobacterales > Shewanellaceae > Shewanella. The sequence goes on along the minus strand of JBAHZX010000061.1, from coordinate 17,301 downwards.
TGGGGTTCCCTTTGGCGCATTTCTGGGATATCCATCACCATAACCGATAGCGACAACGCCTAGCTTAGTATCTGCTTTGGCTCGCCAATAACCGCCATAGCCCACAGGCTCACCCGCTTTATGCTCACGAACAGCAATCAGCTGAGATACGAGTTTCATCGCGGGTTCCAGAGCATGGTTCTTACCTCGATCTCCCAGCATAGGAGAAACACCATAAAGGGCGATACCTGGGCGAATCCAGTCCTTATGACTGTCTGGCCAATATAATGTTCCAGCCGAATTGGCGAGTGTAGTGTCACCCGGTAAATTTTTTACCAAACGATTAAATTGATTCAGCTGTTGCTGAGTGTAGGGATTATCTGGCTCATCGGCACAGGCCAAATGAGACATCAGCTTAATTGGTTTTTCAACCTGAGGACATGCCTGTAATCGCGCATAAGCTAGCTCAAATTGTTCAGGAGTGAAACCTAACCTATGCATGCCAGTATCTAGCTTAAGCCACACCGTGGCAGGCTTAAGCAGACTTGCCTGCTCCAGCATTTCAATTTGTTGTTCATTATGAACCACTGTTTCTATATCTTTCATCACTAAGGTTGTTAAATCGACTGGCCTAAAGAAACCTTCTAATAAGATAAGCTTAGCTGTAACACCACCATCTCTTAATGCTATTGCCTCCTCTAGGCGAGCCAAGCCAAACCCATCGGCATCTTTGACGCATTGAGCGACGTTCAATAGGCCATGGCCATAGCCATTCGCTTTAACGACCGCCATAATCTTACTCGATGGCGCGATTTGACGCAGGCGATCCAGGTTATTCCTCAGCGCTTTAGCACTGATTTCTGCACGGGGAAATGGCTTCAATAAAATGACCTTATTAATGGACTAAAACTTAAGTCCGATCCAAGCAGCGATATAAATATGATTATTGGATCTATAGAGTAATACCAATTATCCACATTCTATGTGAATCAAGATTAATTTCAGATTAAACGCAACTTTTACGTTGATCTTGTCATGAGAAAAAACTGACGATTAATTTTCATCAAACTTAGGGCCTGCATAGCTATCGAAACGAGAGAATTGGCCCTGAAAGGTCAAGGCAATGCGTCCAATGGGGCCATTACGTTGCTTACCTATGATAATCTCTGCGACGCCTTTATGCTCAGTATCATGGTTATATACCTCATCTCGATAGATAAACATGATTAAGTCAGCATCTTGCTCAATCGCGCCTGATTCACGTAAATCTGAGTTAACAGGCCGCTTATCAGCACGTTGCTCTAATGAACGGTTGAGCTGTGACAGTGCAATGACCGGGATTTCTAACTCTTTGGCTAACGCTTTGAGTGAACGAGAAATTTCCGAAATCTCCAAGGTGCGATTGTCTTTCAAAGCTGGCACTTGCATCAACTGCAAGTAATCGATCATGATCATCGACAAACCTCCGTGTTCACGGGCGATTCGCCTTGCCCTGCTTCGAACATCGGTTGGAGTCAGGCCTGAGCCATCATCAATATACATCTTACCTTGTTCCAGCATGATCCCCATGGTTGATGAGACACGGGCCCAATCATCATCATCCAACTGGCCCGTACGAATCTTAGTCTGATCCACACGGCCCAATGAGGCTAACATACGCATCATGATCTGCTCAGAAGGCATCTCTAGGCTGAAAATCAGCACCGGTTTATCTTCATTGAGCGCCGCATGCTCACACATATTCATTGCAAAAGTCGTCTTTCCCATAGATGGACGAGCTGCAACAATAATCAAATCACCAGCTTGAAAACCGGCGGTCATCTTGTCCAAATCGCCAAAACCACTGGAAATCCCTGTCACACCACCTGTGGGGTTATTATAAAGTTTCTCAATTTTATCGACAGTTTTCTCAATAATAGACTTAATCCCTTTCGGACCGTCATTTTCATTGGTCCGAGACTCTGCAATCTTAAAGACTTTGCTCTCAGCAAGATCCAGTAGTTCACTGGAGTTACGCCCCTCGGGATTAAAGCCGGCATCGGCGATCTCATTAGCAACCTTGATCATGTCACGGACCACGGCACGCTCCCGTACGATACCCGCATAGGAGAGTATGTTGCCCGCACTCGGCGTATTCTTGGCTATTTCAGCAAGATAGGCAAAGCCTCCCGAATCTTCTAATTGATCTTCAATTTCCAGCCGTTCAGATACCGTGATCAGATCGATGGGATGACTCAGGCCGATTAAGGTCGCCATTGCATTGAAAATCATCTTATGAGAGCGAGAATAGAAGTCTTCTGCAACTACGGCTTCTGACACCCTATCCCAGGCATCTGAGTCCAACATTAGACCACCGAGTACAGATTGCTCGGCCTCTAAAGAATGTGGTGGCATCTTAAGAGCATCCATCTGGATATCTCTAGGCTTCTTTTTGGCCTTAAAGGCACCTTGACCTTGCTGTGACATTTAATCTCCGAATTACCAACGATTACACAAAATATGATATAAAACAGGCTCAATAAAAAACAGGAAATAAACACTTTCCTATCCATACAGCAATTAAAATAATGAGTCACCATGCGCCATGCGCAATGCAGTCATCTGGAGTTGTATGGGTCTCTACCGAGACCCATACAAATAAAGGGTAATGGCAGCCTTATCAAAGGCCATCAATTGCAGACAATCTTAGTAAAAAAGGAATCGACATCCCGGTAAAACAGTTGGCCGACTTCACTCCATATCCGATAAACACCGTTAGCGGACTCGCTATTATACAGACAGTTTCGTCTCCCCCCAAGAGTTAGTTGCCACAAAGCGTCACTGCATATTAAAGTGTCATTCAATACAACAGTACAAAATACCACCATGCTATTGTCGAGATACAGGTAATTATTTTTCAATTTTAAAAACACGTCAAACAAATTTATAGCGATAACCCAGTGCAGATGCAGCGACTAGCTTCGACTTCAAGGCTAAATTAAATGAGCAAAAAATTAAGGCTACCCTTGTACTCATCACAAATTTAATGAACTATATTAAGTTAATAATAAAACCAATAATAGAGTATTTAATATGCGCTTCAAGCATTTATCAGCCGCCATTTTGATTAGCATTGCAAGCTCTTCTGCTATAGCCAACAATGAAGTCGCTTTTCAGCTAACTGAACCCCAAACTTCTAATACTTATATCAATGATAAAATACTGCCACCGACTATCGAATGGCATGGAAGGAGTGAAGCACTGCTACTTAGTGCCGATGATGAATGGGCAACTCCCTTCGAACAAAATGGCCTCAAGACCAGTCCAAGTTATGATGAAACTTTTGCTTGGCTGGATAAACTCATAGCCCAAACAGATAAGTTAAACAAAGTTAGCTTAGGTAAAAGTCCGCAGGGACGTGATATCTGGATGATAATAGCATCCGCTGAGGGGGCTGATACTCCAGAAACATTAGCCAGAAACGGTAAGCCTAGTGTGCTAGTTCAGGCGGGAATTCACTCGGGCGAGATCGACGGTAAAGACGCGGGCATGATGTTGCTACGTGATATTGTTCTGGGTAATAAAGGTACACTACTCGATAATGCCAACTTACTGTTTGTGCCCATTTTCAGTGTCGATGGCCACGAACGCTCAAGCCAATACAATCGGGTAAACCAACGCGGTCCGGTAAATATGGGGTGGCGTACAACATCTAATAATCTCAACTTGAATCGCGATTATGCCAAAGCTGATACAGTAGAAATGCAGCATATGCTACAAGCCATTAATGACTGGAAACCCGATCTCTATATCGATGTGCATGTCACCGATGGTATCGACTATCAGTATGATGTGACCTTCGGCTATAACCTGCCCCAAGGACTCAGCCCAGCAAGCTATGCTTGGTTAGAAAAGAGTTATCGCCCGACCATAGAGTCTGCACTCACAAGTCAGGGCCATATTCCCGGCCCCTTAGTGTTCGCCATAAATAATACCGATATCACTAAAGGCATGTCACTATGGAATGCCAGCCCACGCTATTCCAATGGCTATGGTGATGCCAGACACCTGCCAACTATCTTAATAGAGAACCACAGTCTCAAGCCCTACAAACAACGAGTTTTGGGGACCTATGTGATGCTTGAGGCCACCTTGAAAACAGTAGGTATGCAAGCCACCAAGCTAAAATCAGCCATCAAGCAGGATAGTTTCAATTACCCTACCAGACTGACACTCACCTGGAAAAAGGAACAACAAAAGCAAGGCTGGAATTTTAAGGGCATAGAATACCACATGGAAAAAAGCCCGATCAGCGGCAATGAGATTGTCAGGTGGACCGGAGTTCCTAAACTTTACCCAAACCTGCCCGTGATAGGTAGTACAGTGCCTGATATTAGCGTGACAAGGCCTAGTGCTTATTATGTTCCCCCGCAGTGGACAGATGTGATCCAACGTTTACAAATTCACGGAATTCGTATGACCCGTCTTCATCAAGAAACAGAGATGAAACTGCAGCAATATCAATTGAGTGAGCCAATATTTAGGAGCAAAGATTATGAAGGCAGGCAAACGGTAAAAACCCAGGTAAGCCTCAAAACTGTCGAAGCCCAACTAGCCCGTGGCACGGTAAAAATCGATACCCACCAACCCTTGGGTGATCTAGCGATCTTGCTACTAGAGCCTCAATCACCAGACTCGTTACTGCAGTGGGGCTTTTTTAATCCAATATTCACCCGTACCGAATATATCGAAAACTATGCTGTAGAGCCTCTGGCAGCTAAAATGCTCAAAGATGACCCTAAATTACAATTACAATTCGACAAAGCTCTCAAAAATGAAGCGTTCGCGGCAGATCCTAAAGCTCGTCTGCGCTGGTTCTACGAGAGAAGCCCTTACTATGATGACCAGTACCAAAAGTACCCGGTATTAAGACAGAAGTAACACTATCGTGGCTATGCCTAATTGAGGCCGTGAATACCTAAGCTGTAATCAGCTTAGGTTCAATGACCATTGGAACGATTAAAATAAATCAATCTCTGAGACTTATACAGGCATAGTCTAGCTAGTTTTTCTAGCCGAAATTGAATAAGTCAAGGGCACACGTTGTTGTTTATGCTCCATAACATACCTTAGTACTCGTTCACCAGATGCCGATGTATAAACGTCTTCGACTAAGCTCTCGAAACAATTATAGGGGCTAAAATCGAACTCGTTATAATACTCAAGTGTGAGTCCAGCGCGGAGCAAAGCATTAACAACATCTGAAATTGAATGCGGCCAAGTGATCAAGGTATTTTTCTCACCCGAGCAGTTCTCTGTGTAGGTGCCTTCTGTATCGATATCTGGCTCAGCTTGTGAAAAATAGCTATAGCCATCGAACAAGGCTTCTAAGGGATGAAACTCGACCATATAAATTTGACCGCCTAACTTGAGGCAATCTCGGACAACTTGAGCCCATAAATCAAGATCTGGCAACCAACATAGGGCGCCATAAGAAGTAAATACTATATCATACTGCTTAGATACCTTCTGTGCGGTACCATAAACATCAGTACAAATAAACTCGGCCTCTAGACCAGCCTGTAAGGTTAGCTCTTTAGCTTTCTCTATTGCTGTAGATGAAAGGTCTATCCCAGTCACTTCGGCGCCCTTTCTAGCCCAAGACAAGGTATCCAACCCGAAGTGGCATTGAAGATGAAGCAGACTCTTACCTTTCACCTCTAGTTCATTAAGCTCAATTTCTTGCAGGGAACATTGACCAGACAAAAAGCCTTCTACATCATAAAAGGTTGAGGTCACATGAGTATGAGTACGCTTATTCCACGCTGATTGATTAATTGCTAAGTAGTCCATTGCTTGTCTCTTATTGCTCTCAAGCTCAGGGCTATCCTGAACAAATGGCTCATTTATGGTGCTAAAAATAGAACCAGATTTATTCAACATCCACTGGTGGGTTAATATAGCCCATATAGGCACTGATTTTTAATGGTAAAAAACGTTCTAATTTTTGCTTCTCTTCTATACCTGTCACTATGACCTGAATATCCAAGCCTCTCGCCACATTGATCAAAGCTCTACACAGTTCGCTGCTATATTCACTCTCGTCATAATAAGCGAAGGACTGATCGAGTTTCACATAACTTGGCCTGAGGCTCTGTAAGTAGGACATAGAGCCAAATTGATGTCCAAAATGATCGATACCCAAATGAGCACCGTTATCACGGATAATGGTACATAGGGCTTCACAAGAGTCTGGATCGCTATACACACCAGCTTCTGGTATGTCAAAACACATTCGTCCAGAAAAATTAGATGCACGCAAAAATCCATTTAACCATTCATGAAATTTTGGGTTTATTATACTGTGAAAAGTTAAGTTAATGGCAATAGGCTCATAGTTTTTTTCCAATAGTTTCTGAGTTGTTAACGTTTCAATAAGGCATTTATCGAGCAGAGTACCTAGGCAAAGCAATTCTACATAGGGCATAAACTGGCCCGCATGTATGAATTTATCGCCGATGTTTAACTGACAGTAGATCTCTCTTTGGCTAATTGAATTACTGTTATTAAGATAGACAGGTTGCCACTTAAATTTGAACTGATGCTTGATAATCGCCTTGCTTAGGTGCTCGCGCCATTGTTTACGTGTAAACAGCTGTTTTTCATTGGTTTTTAACCAATGAAAAACCTTATCTTCCTTGATCGCTTTTTGCAGAGCATTATCAGTTTGAGCCAAAATGTCAGACACCGACATTTGTCCAATGCGTTCGGCAATACCTATATAAAGCTTTTCATTGGGTTTACAGCCAGCTTTTGATATTTCTTGATTAGTGGTACGAATTAACGTTTGTAAATATTTATTGAGTTGTTCGTGCTCTACACTAGAAATTAAAAATACAAATTCATAAGCCGAAATTCTAGCAATAACCGAGCTAGTGATAATGTCTAAATGCTCTTTCATTTTCTCAGTGAGTTGCTTTATGGTTTCATCTCTAACTTGGTATCCATATTGGCTATGGACCTCTTCAAGCCAGTTAAATTTAGCAATCATTAAGGCGCCAGTTTTGGGTTCATTAAGCCAGCTATTAAGATAGCCCACCATATACTGACGATTAGGTAAGCCTGACACTTGATCGATCAAGGTTTTTTTTCTCAGCTCACCAATTTCTTCATCCAAGGAGTTAAAAATTTTCTTAAGTTGACCTGACATACTATTAAAAGCGAGTACCATAGATTTTAATTCCATGGTTTTGGGGATTTTCATATCAGGACCAAACTTACGTTGTGCTATCTCTTTAGCGTGCTCAGCTATCTCGTTCAGTGGCTGTAGGATCAAGGTGATACCGATACGTGCACAAACTATGGCGATAATAAAAAGTACAGAAAATACCATAATAGAATGGGTCATGGTTCGCCATAATTCGTAATAACCAAACCCTGGGTGAGCCGTAATCTCTAATCGGGCAAGCTGGACCCTACCTGAAGTAATGGTGCTCTCTTTCTTGATGGTTTCAAAAAAGTTCAGGTCAATAAACCATTGTGGCACACCCTGAATACTCATCGGATTCTCCCACACTTGCCGTTTGCCATCGACGAGCAAGGTGAGTTTAACTTGTTGATAGTAACCACCTTCAAAGATAACATTAATCAAGGTTTCGGCACCGACAATATCACCCGCTTCAAGTTCTAGAATTAACATGATCCCTAAAGAGTTACTGATATTGTTGAGATCTGACTCCATCTGCTTGTTCAGAAAGTTCTGTGTCTCTGTAAACTGTACATAGCCTAGACTTGCCGCCATTAATAAAAATAGGCCAAACAGCAGTGAGTATATCTGTCGAAACAGTGTCATTTTGCTCGCTACTCCAATCTTAATTTTGGTTTTCTGAGTCTTTCAACACCAAATTTATATTTGAGATCACTCTATTTTGCCAGTTTCTTAGATGAACCAGCAAGAACACCTCGTCCTTTTTCTTTGTTTAGTCATAGAGAAGTCTTCACAACCCCCGCCATTTCCCCCTATAAACTCCATAGGGGTAGACCAATAGTTGTTATCACCCCAGAGCTTAATATCATCGATAAAATGAAAAAGATTAAAAAAATTATTAATTAACCTTAGTGATCTTTCTCCTTTTGCTCAAACCTTGAGACGTATCGAGTACCTTAAACCAAGTTTTGGCTCGTTTTCCTGCTCGTTCACCATATCTCGACTCAAGAGTCGAAAGTCGAAATGATATGCTCTTCATTCAATTTTTGAGTGAGTAATGCATATTAGGCACAAAGTTGCTAGAGCCGATGCCACTACAATGAACTGGCAAACTTTCTTGTATGATATTTGACAATTAAGCCTGCTTTCCATAGTACTCAGTTAATACCTATATTCCACTTATTCATCAGGGGGTATAGATATGCCATTTCATGTCTGACATTGTATCTTCTCCAGTCACTTCGGCAATAACGCGTCTATTTCGAGCTTGAGCCATTAAGGTGCTACTATTATCGATAGGACGATCATAGCTATAACCTATTGCAGTTAGCCTTTCGGATGCAATATTGTAACGTTCGGTTAATAGTAAAGTCACTGCATCGGCTCTTTCCTGTGACAAAGTCAAATTGTGCTCGTAAGAACCAGTCTTACTGCTGTGTCCTTCGATGGTAACTTTAGTTTCTGGGAACTCAGCCATAAAATTCGCAATAACTTCAACTTGTTCGTAATACATAGGGTCTATGTAGTCGGAATCATTAGCGAATATTATTTTAAGTTCAGAACGCTTATAAATGGGCTTTACTTTACCACAGCCATAGTTATCAATAATTGCACCTATAACGGTATCATTACAGCGTTCACGGGCGACAATGACACCATCCATATCCATATCGTTAAGATCGTGAACCTGTGTCGTATTGCCATCCATCGTCACTATGCTTGAGCAAGCGCTTAGCAGGCTGACGGTTAAAAGTGTGATGAAGATTTTCATTAGTTTACGCCTCCTGCGTAGTTGCGTTCACCTTGCCATACATCTGGGCGAGTAACTCGAAGGGACTCAAGCAGTCGCCCCGTAGCATTTAAAATACGGTATTCTGATAAAATTTCGGCATATTCAGCTTCAATGTAGTCGGTACGTGCTTCGAATAACTCATTTTCGGTATCGAGTAAATCCAGTAAAGTACGCTGGCCTAAACTGAATTGCTGGCTATAGGCTACTTGAGTATCTTTAGAGGCGATAACATGATCACGAATATACATTTTCTGTGGAGCTAATAACTCATAGGCATTCCAAGCTAGGCTGACACCTTCTACGACTTGACGATAAGCACGCTCGCGGATCTCTTTGGCTTCACCTATCTTGTAGCTTGCCTCTCTTTCTCTGGCACGATCTTTACCGCCCGAGAATAGGTTGTACTTAATTCTGACCATTGCAACTAAGTCATTACTGTGACCACCTACATCACTGAACTGAGAAATACCATCTTCACCATTAAGATTATTATTCCAGTTACCATCGAGCTCTAGTGTCAATGTAGGATAATAACTTGATAAAGCTGACTCACGTTCATTTTGAGCAGCATAAATATCACTGGTTGCTGATTTTAAAATCGGATGATTCTCCTGAGCTAACTTAACACTGGTATCGAGATCTTCCGGTAGCATGTCATCATCGGGAACCGGCACTATCAGGTCTTTTGGCTGTTTTTCTACTACGCGAACAAACTGTGCCTTGGCATCATAGAAATTGTTCTTGGCCGAGATAAGGTTGGAATTAGCACGGGCAAGACGACCGGAGATCTGAGATAGATCGGCGATTGAGCCTAAACCTGAGTCAGTTCTTTCCTTGATCTGCTCATAAATTTCTTGATGACTTAAAAGGTTTTTCTCTGACAAAGTGAGGACTTGCTCACTTTTTATATAGTTTACATAGACTTTAGCGACATGCAGTGCCATATCTTCTGCTGCTGCAAACAATGCCCACTGCTCAGCGCTGGCCTCAAAATTGTACCTGTCGACTTCACTAGATGTATAAAAACCATCGAACAGCATCTGCTTGATACTAAAGCCTGCTTCGCCACGTTCTAGATCGATAACACCTTCATCATCAACTTCACCAACCCCTACTTTTCTCCTCGTCGACGGGCTATTGGTCTGTTCCCAGCCGTAGCCGCCACTGATATCTATCGTGGGCATATAACCAGCTATTGCCTGATTAACTTGCTCTTCACGGGCTTTGAAGCGGTTGAAGGCAATACGTATTTCAGGATTAGTATCTAGTGTGTGCGCGACAGCTTGCTCCAGTGTTTGGCCATATGCCAAGGCTGGTAGCATTATTGCGCCAATGGCTAACGCAAGAGTGCTGTGTTTTAACTGCCGAATAATGCAGGTTTTCATGTTAACCCCTCCAGGTCTATTTTCTTGGGCCTAGCGCTCTCTGAGCGCCGTGTCTTTTGCCCTTAAAATTGGATTAAGTATGTATTCTAGAACAGATCTTTTCCCGGTAATGACATCAACCGAAGTCAACATACCGGGTATAATCGGCATTTTAGTGCCATCGCCCTTAATCAAACTTGATAAATCAGTTCTAACCCTTACAAGATAGAAACTGTTTCCCTCTTCGTCCTGTGTTGTGTCGGCACTAATATGCTCTACAACGCCATTTAATCCCCCATAACGGGTGAAATCATAAGCGGTAACTTTGACTACGGCGGGCAAGCCAGGATGTAAAAATGCGATATCTTTCGGTAATATTTTCGTTTCGATAAGCAATTGGTCTTCCGATGGAACAATTTCTATAATGTCTATACCCGGCTGAACCACCCCACCTAATGTATTGATATGAATTGTTTTTATCGTTCCATTTACGGGTGACTTTATCTCTGCTTTATCCACTTTATCTTGTGCACCAACCTGCGCTTCATTCATTCGAGAAAGTTTGGTCTGCAGTTCGTTGAGCTGGGTTCTAGCATCAGCCGCGAAATTTAATACCGCTTCGCGCCTTTTTAATATTGCTTCATCCTGAGAGGATTTTAGTTTAGGTCTTAATAATCTAAGAGAAGCAAGCTCACCCCGAATGTCGTTGACTGTACGCTCAACTTTTATCAACTCAATCTCAGGCACAATACCTTTATCGGCTAAGGGCTTAGTGAGTTCCAGTTCGCGGGAAACCAACTGATAACTTCTTGATAGAGTATCTATTTTTGAAGCTAGTTCTTTAGACTCTTGTTGTTTCTGCTGGATCTGTCGGGCTAAAATTTCCAATTGATTAATCAGGCTATCCAATCGGCCAGTATATTCATTAGACTGACGTTGAATTAAGGCGGGTTCCTTCTTGATTAATTCTCCAGGAAATTGCAGTGGCTCTGGGGTTATCTTGATCTGCTCTCTCCAATCAACAGACATATCGGTGATGATGATGCTGGATAATTCGGATGATAAACGGACCACGTTGGCTTGTAGGCTATATACCTCCTGAGCTTGCTGTTCATAGTCAGAGCGAAAACGAGTGTCATCGATACGCATCAACGCTTGGCCTTTAGCGACCATCATGCCTTCTTTGACATACATCTCCTGCATGATGCCGCCATCAAGGCTTTGAATCACCTGGATTTGTGAGGAGGGAATGACTTTCCCCATGCCGGTGGTGACCTGATCCAATTCGGAAAAATAAGCCCATATCAGAAAGCACACCCCCATGGCCGCGATTGACCAAATAATAAACCTATGGTTAGTCGGCGCATCGGTCATCATGGCACCGTATACGTCATCAACCATCTCTAAATCTTGGGTCGTCAGATGCTTACTCATTTTTAGCTCCTGAGAGTAAGCCTTTACTCAGTTTATCTAAAACCTCTTCTTTGGGGCCATCAGCAATAACATGACCTTGATCTAATACTATGATGCGGTCCACCAGTTTAAGTAGGTGCATTTTATGGGTGATAATCAATAATGTTCTATCGCGGCTAACATTCTGCATCGCACAAATAAATTGCTTTTCGGCTCGAGCATCTAGGCTGGCCGTAGGCTCATCCATTAACAACACTGGAGGATCATTTAATGTCGCCCTCGCTAACGCGACAGTTTGTCGCTGACCCCGAGAAAGGGATTGACCACCTTCGCCCACTTGTTGATCTAGGCCTTCAGTTTCTAAGTCAGTAAACAGATTGATCCCGGACAGTTGTACCGCTCGAATAAGTTGATGTTCGGTGACTTGTCTGGTACCAAACAGGATGTTATCTCTTATGGTGCCATGAAATAGGGTGATATCCTGAGGCAGGTAACCAAAGTTTCTGCGCAGATCTGTCGGATGTATTTGAGCTGAGTCTAACCCGTCATATCTAAGGCTGCCTTTTGTCGGTTGATAGAGGCCTACAAGTATCTTAGCCAAGGTACTTTTGCCTGATCCATTACGGCCAATGATAGCGACGCGTTCACCGGGCTTGATGTTAAGTGACATGGTATGTAGCACAGGCTTCTCAGACCCTGGGTAGGAGAAGCTGATATGATCGGCATTGATCTGGCCTTCTAGTCGCTGACGGCTAACAAGGTGTCCTTTGTTTTCAAGCTCATCTTCCTGAGCCATGATCTCGTCTAGCTGACGCAAAGCGCTGGCGGTATGATTGCCTCGGGTCATCAAGCCTGCTAATTGGGCCATCGGAGAGATTGCACGGCTAGATAAAATAACCGCAGCGATAATGCCACCCATAGATATCGCATTATCTGCGACTCGGTAAACACCCAAGATAACCACACACACGACTGAAAGTTGCACGGTAAAATTGGCTAGGTTAGTTACAGAGGTCGATAGTTTCTTCGATTTTAACTGCCAGTTTGCTGAATGAGCTATCATTTGCTGCCAGCTCTTCTGAACCAGGCCTTCAGCACCATTGGATTTTATTGACTCCAGAGAAGCGAGGGATTCAATCAAATGACCATGTTTGAGACTGGAAAATTTATTGCCCTCTTCTATCGCGGCTTTCAATCTAGGCTGCACGATTAGGGTATAACCGATAATAATGATGCTGCCTATTAGCGGGATAATGGCGAGATCACCAGCCACGATGTAGATGATGATCATAAAGAAAACGGCAAAGGGGAGATCTACCAGAGTCGTAATCGTTGCCGAAGTTAAGATTTCTCGAATGCTATCAAACTCGCCCAGTTGTTTCGCCATACCACCTACACTCGGTGCACGCTTCTCTAATGGGATACCAATGGCTTTAGCAAATAATCGTGAGGAAACGATGATATCAACCTTCTTACCTGCAATGTCGATAAGATAAGCCCTTAATTGCCGTAAAATAAGGTCAAAAACATAAGCAATTGCTGCACCTATAGCCAATACCCACAGAGATTCAAAGGCTAAATTAGGCACTATTTTGTCGTAAACATTCATGATAAAAAGGGGAGAAACTAGCGCAAATAGGTTGACGAGTACCGAGGCGATCAACACATCTCGATAAATAGGCGCGGAATCTTTAAGGGTCTGTAACAACCAGTGGCTACTAGTGTCATGTTGGTGAACATCGAAACCCATATCACCGCGGTATTGTTGTTTAACCAGAAACAAGTAACCAACATAGATAGCTTCTAACTCTTTTATGGATAAGACCTGCTCACCACCCGTTTCTGGCAGCTGAATCACAGCTCTGTCTTTATCGAAATCTATTTGCCTGAGTAGGCAAGCTTGCTTATCTTTAAGCAGCAAGATACAAGGTAAGAAGATAGCAGATACTTGATCTAGTCCCTTACGGGTTAACTTCGCCGTTAAGCCCGCACGGTCAGCAGCTTGGGGAACCAGATCCGGAGTGAGGACGCTAGAGGATAGCGGCAGCCCTGCCGCCAACGATTCGCTGGAGCATGGACTACCGAAATATTCAGTAAGCAAGACTAAACTGTCTAACAAGGGGTCGACAGAGACTCTTTGTGACGCAGAGACTGTCCATTGCTCAGTTTTCTGGAAAGCAGTTACAGGCACCTAAAACTTATCCTTAAGTATTTTTCAAAAAAAGTTATTCACTTGTTGCTGAAGCATTAATTAAAATGGCCTATATCGCTATAGGCCATTTTAATATTTAATTTAAAGGAGCATGACATTGCTTTGTTCTTCTATCTGCTGGCTAAAGCCTAAACCCGAACTGTCCATAAACGCTGTTGAACTGGATGAAATAGGAGTCTGGTTATCGACAATTAAGGGGCCTTCACCATTACTACCAAGCAAACCATTAATAATAGCGACATCGGTCGCTCCCAATGTGGATAAATCGACACCGTCAAGCACGATTAGTTGATCGACATTACCATTATTATTAGCATCAATTTCGATAGTGGTGGTGCCACCATCAAACGTGAAATGTAGGTACTGCTCGAGATTATCCGAACTCTCACCTTGAAGTAGATCACTAAGATCTAGCTTATCTTCAGTGAGATTAAAGTCAGTAATATGATCAGTGCCAGTAGAGCCTTCAGACCAAATAAAAGTATCAGACCCCGCATCATCGGAACCTGTTCCACCTGTTAAGGTATCATCACCGAGGCCGCCGATAAGAGTGTCATCACCGAATCCACCGATAAGAATATCATTACCACCTTGACCAAATAGCAGGTCATTACCTGTGCCGCCATCGAGGGTATCTGCGCCATCATCATCGCGTGATACATCAAAGATACCTGAGTTGGCAGTGATAAATTCATGCACGTCGTGTATTGAGGTATTAGCTGCGTCTTGACTCGTGGCTTGCGCTACATATTTTTGCAATGCAGAGTATCCTTGGCCTTCAATACCATCAAAGCTAACAAGGTCACCGAAAATAATATCGTTACCTGCAGCTGAATCGACGGTATCATTACCTTGAATCAGATTGTTTTCACTGCCTAGAATGAGGTTAGCCAGATCGGTTGCATCAATAGTGGAAAGCGGCTGAGCATCTGAGTCATATTGAGTTAAATTATCTAAATCAATTCCACTGCCAATAGCGATAGCTTCAACATTAGAGAGAGCATCCAGAACAGCAAAAGCCTCCAAAGCTTGTGCTGTTGCCTCAGTTACACCAGAAAGCACTTGTTCAACAGTGAATGTACCGTCAGTGTTTTGAGTGATAGAACCGATAGCTTCGCTTGACCAATTACCACCATTATTGCCATTATTGCCATTATTGCCATTATAACTCCACTGATAAACCACACCATCTGTGTCAATGATTACTTCATTGTTACCATTAATCATATCCGTCAGCACATTACCTAGTACATAGCCGCTAATAAGGCTATCTAAACTTACATCATTATTATTATTCCCGCGATAATCAACGACAGTGATAGCATCTGGTGAAGTATCGTTGAGGTAGTAATTAGGCTCACCATCGGTGATAAAGTAGGTGAGATTTGTTCCACTATTACTGGCCGCTTCGCCAGAGGTAAACCAGTCAGATACCGCATTAAATGCTGCCTCGTAATTGGTCCAGCCATTATCATCAATACTGTCTAACGCATCCCATAAGCTAGTTAATGCATCTGGGTTAGATAGGTCAACAGACAAGGTAATATTGGTGTTATAGTCAAAATCAACCAGCAATATGTTGACCGTACCAGCATTGTCTCCAACAGCACTTACTTGTAGTTGAGTAAATACAAGTTTTAACTGGGCTATAGCAGTATCAATATACTCATCCATACTGCCAGAAGAGTCGAGAATAAAGGCTATGTTGTAATTTTCACCTTCAATAATTTGGATGCCCGTTACATCGCTGACAATAATATCGTGATCGCTGGTGCCTGTAATATCATCATCACCAGAAAATCCTGTGTCATAGGAGTAGTTGTCGAGTTCAACGCTAAAGCTCCCAGTAGTTGTATCGCCATCGCCATCTGTAGTAACAACATTAAAGTCAATCTGACCATCTTCGGGATCTTGTATATCTTGATACTGATAAAACTCCCACTGACCTGTACTCGGTGTAAACTCAACGATAAAGATAAGCTCACCAGCTGCCGTTTGGCCCTGCAAGGTGTTACTTGATTGTGTTATCAGAATTTCTTCACCTGTCGAGGTAAGCAGAGCATTTTCATCAGTGCCTATAAAGGCCAGTGAACCTATGCCATCAGCTCCCCATTGGATATCCACAGTTCCCGTGGCATAGCCTATAGCTTGGTCATCTGTTGTACCAAGGAACTCAATAGAGGTAATGGTAAAGTCACTATTGTCTGTACTGTTGTTGATGCCATTGTCGGTTGCTTTTATCACCAGTGTATCGAAGCCACCTTCGAGCACTTCAAATACCGCTGCATAATCACCATCTGCCACATCTGAACTAAAACTTTGCGTGGCGATAAGCACACCATCGCGATAAAACTCAACAACCCCGACCTCTAACTCGCCACCAAACATTGCAGCAAACTCTATATTGACACCATAAGCAATAGTGCCGGCATCTAGGGTAACGATGATCTCTTCAGAGGACTGGCTGCCGTCGGCAAACTCGCGGAAACCAACTTCATTATCAAGGGGATGGTACGGCGAATCGACACTTATAACACCAATACCACTCGCTGATTGGTTAATGCTAGCATCAATCAAATTTGAATCAGTGCCTGATGTAAACCCTCTTGCTGTGATAGTAAAGCCATCAAAGTCGAGGGAATCGTTATCACCACTGCCTGTTAGTGAAAATTGACCTATTAAGCTATCTGGGATATCAGTGGCTGTGACAAACTCAGCAACTGAATCTGCAACTTCTGGGGCATCATCTTCAATAGTGATATTAAAGCTACCAGAAGTATTGCCGCCGTTACCGTCATCTACAGAAATTCCAAAGTCTAATGAAATGTTATCTTCACTGCTTGTATTAGTGTGATCGACTGGAGCAAGCAGGGTTACATCGTAACCCCAATCTCCAGGCGTATAACCTGCAGGAGCCGTAAGCACTACAGATATGACGTCAAGGTAAGCGTTCTCACCTGGTGTACCAATGAAACCTGTAAGAGTTTGTGAACCAGCATTCCAAGACCACTGAACTGTGATACCGCCAGAAGTTAGTGGAGAAGTAGGACCTGACAAGGCGACAGTCAGCGTATCACCATCAACATCTTCAATACTGATAATACCGCTTGCTGCAACTTCATTCGTCGTATCGGTATCACCAGCGCCATCAATAAGGCCGTCAGTGAGACCCTCTTCTGAGATCCTGGTGTTGGTGGTGGTTATTGTTGACGCATCATTGGTGCCAGTTATCGTTATGGTGATCACATGCTCAGTGCCATCGGCTGAACGCACGGTAAAAGTTTCCACCTTGGTATCATCTTGCCCAAGGTATTGGACATCCGCATTGTTGACGTTATAAATCCACTCGCCATTC
>JBAHZX010000032.1:0-7751 GCA_037132815.1 Shewanella sp. | reverse complement strand
CTATCGTTGCTGAAAGTGGAGGCTCTGCGGGGGTAAGAACGATTGCGAATATAGCTACAACTCGCCATATGCCATTAAGCCGATACCGAGCTGGCCGGTTAATGAAGAAGTTGGCTTTAGTGAGCTGCCAGCAGCCTAAGCACAGCGATAAAAAAGGAGGGGGAACCCCATCTTGAAATCCCCAATTATTTGGACAGACAATTTGCAGTAGTAGAGCCTAATCAGGTGTGGTGTGGCGATGTCACTTATATTTTGTCAGGAAATCGTTGGTCGTATTTAGCGGTCGTTATGGATTTATTTTCCAGAAAACCAGTAGGTTGGGCAATATCAAGCTCCCCAGAACCTGAGCTAACAAAAAAAGCGCTAATGATGGCTTTTGAATTACGGGGGCATCCTAAAAATGTCATGTTTCACTCTGATCAAGGGTGCCATTATACGAGTAAGAAGTTTAGGCAACAGTTATGGCGTACCAAATAAAGCAGAGCATGAGCCGAAGAGGTAATTGCTGGGATAATGCACCAATGGAACGATTTTTTAGAAGCTTGGCTTTAAATCAGAATGGATGCCAATGGTAGGTTATGAATCACTTGAAGATGTTAAGTATGCAGTTAATGATTAACTGCATAGGCTATTACAGCAACGTCAGACCACATACCTACAATGGGGGCTTAACGCCGAATGAATCTGAGAGACAATACTGGAGTACGTACAAGTTAGTGTCCAGTTTTACTTGACCACTACAACATCTAGCTTCATTGATTCTCGTGTTAAATGGACCACTTTTAACAGCCATTCATACTTCAAACTTCCAAAGAAATGTTCAACAACAGCGTTGTCTAAGCAGTCTCCTACACTGCTCATAGAAGCAACTATTCCATGCTTCATCAACAGCTTTTGAAACTGCTTTACTGGTGTATTGTGAGCCTCTGTCACTATGAAGCATGACACCTCTTGCTGGCTTGCGTAGCGTGAGCGCCATTTGTAATGCCCGCTCAACTAAGCTTACGGTCATGCGTTTTGATATTGCCCAGCCCACTACAAAAGTGCGATCTCAATCGCTAGAATATTTAAAGGAAAACAGAGAAACTTTAGTGGAGAAGCTTTTAGGGCGTCATCTAATAAGCCTCCGGATTTTGCCGGAGGTAATTTAACTCACTTAGGTGTTGTACTCTTTTGAAATAAGTGGCTTATGCTTATATCTAGCAGGAACCACCATTATATTACAATGCGCCTTGAGTTGAATTTTCTCAGTCTGCCTTGAAAGCTGCACTTTGAAGTAGAACGGCTATATAAACACATAAAATTGAATGTTAGAGCGAGTATTGGCATTGCAATATTTCCAACAGACGGCGACAATGTGGTGGAGTGAATCAAGTCTGCCGATAAATTAATGTATTGAGCGAAACAAAGTGATGGAAATTGCTATAAATCATCACCATTATAATGAACTCACTCGAAATGAAGTCACAAGGCTTCTGAAAAATATGATTAATCCTTAGCCAGTTAGAGGCTACGTGATTTTGTAAGCGGCAAATTTTACTATAATATGCTGCTTTTGTGTTGATTAAAATATTCCTCAGCCATAGGTTTGTGGATTAAAGGAAAGAGTTAGATGCGCAGTCAATATTGTGGAGATGTTAACAAGTCTCACGTTGGACAAGAAGTAACCCTAGTGGGTTGGGTAAATCGTAGCCGTGACCTAGGAGGTGTGGTTTTTCTCGACTTAAGAGACAGAGAAGGGATCGTGCAGGTTGTTTATGATCCAGACTTACCTGAGGTGTTTGACATTGCCAGTAGCCTGCGCAGTGAGTTTTGTGTTCAAGTGAAAGGTCTGGTTAGTGCTCGTCCCGATAGTCAGATTAACGATCAAATGCGTACTGGTGAAATTGAGATTTTAGGCAAAGCTTTGATCATCTTAAACAGTTCAGCGCCTCTGCCAATCAATATGGACAAGAATCAACACAACACGGAAGAACAGCGACTTAAGTATCGTTATTTAGATCTGCGTCGTCCTGAAATGGCTGAACGCATTATTTTTCGCTCAAAAGTCACCAGTGCAGTGCGTCGCTTCCTCGATGGTAATGGTTTTCTCGATATCGAAACGCCTATCCTGACCAAGGCTACACCAGAAGGTGCTCGAGATTATTTAGTGCCTAGCCGTACATATAAGGGACAGTTCTTTGCGTTGCCTCAGTCTCCACAGCTGTTTAAGCAGCTATTGATGATGTCGGGATTCGATCGCTATTATCAAATTGTTAAATGTTTCCGTGATGAAGATTTACGTGCAGACCGCCAACCAGAGTTCACTCAAATAGATATTGAAACTTCGTTCATGTCTTCTGAGCAGGTCATGGCGAAAACTGAAGAAATGATGCGAAGCCTTTTTCAAGAGCTTTTAAATGTAGATCTTGGTGAGTTTCCTCGAATGACGTTTGCTGAAGCGATGCGCCGCTATGGTTCCGATAAGCCAGATCTTCGTAATCCACTAGAACTTATCGATGTTGCCGATTTACTTACCGAAGTTGATTTCAAGGTGTTCCAAGGGCCAGCTACCGATCCTCAAGGACGCGTTGCTGTGCTTTGCGTGCCAGGTGGTGCCAAGTTATCCCGTAAGCAATTAGATCAATATGCCAAGTATGTCACTATTTATGGGGCTAAAGGCTTGGCATGGATGAAGGTTAAAGATCTCGACAACGGGCTTGAGGGTATTCAATCTCCGGTACTTAAGTTCCTAAACGAAGATGTTGTTAAGGCACTGCTTGAGCGCACTAAGGCTAAGTCCGGTGATATTATTTTATTTGGTGCCGATAAGGCTAATATTGTTGCCGAAGCGATGGGGGCACTGCGCTTAAAAGCAGGTGAAGATTTCGAACTACTGGAGGGCGATTGGAAACCTTTATGGGTTGTCGATTTCCCTATGTTTGAGAGCACTTCTGATGGTGGACTGCATGCCATGCACCATCCATTTACCGCTCCGAGCGGAATGACGCCTGAGCAGCTTGAAGCCGACCCGACTGCTGCTATCTCAGATGCCTATGACATGGTATTAAACGGCTGTGAACTTGGCGGTGGTTCGGTACGTATTCATAATAGTGAGATGCAAACTGCCGTATTCCGTATTTTGGGTATCGAAGAACAAGAGGCCAATGAGAAGTTTGGCTTCTTGTTAGAAGCGCTGCGTTACGGAACACCACCCCATGCAGGTTTGGCTTTTGGTTTAGATAGAATAATCATGCTGATGACGGGGGCGACTTCTATTCGTGATGTGATGGCATTCCCTAAGACAACAACAGCCGCTTGTCCTCTGACTAATGCGCCAGGGTTTGCTAATCCTGAACAACTTGTTGACTTGGGTATCAACGTCATTAAGAGCGAAGAGGAAGAATAAATACAACAGTAATAATAAGCTGAGGAGACTCAGTTTATTATTACTGTTCAGATTAGTCCCTCATTTAGCGTTCACATATTTAACCTTCATTTGGGAATCTACCCTCTTTGGGATCTAGGAGTGTTAACATGGCAGGTCACAGTAAATGGGCCAATATCAAGCATCGTAAGGCGGCCCAAGATGCCAAGCGAGGAAAGCTTTTCACCAAGTTTATCCGTGAGTTAACCGTCGCTGCTCGTGAAGGTGGTTCGGATGCTGATTCTAACCCCAGATTACGGGCTGCGATTGATAAGTCACTGTCTAATAATATGACACGTGATACGATCGAGCGCGCCATTAAGCGTGGGGCTGGAGAGCTTGACGGTCAAGTATTAGAGACCATTATGTATGAAGGTTATGGACCCGGTGGTACGGCAGTTATGGTCGAAACCATGACTGATAATAAGAATCGTACCGTCTCTGGAGTGCGTAATGCTTTTAGTAAATCTGGAGGTAACTTAGGCACAGACGGTTCAGTTTCATATCTCTTCGATAAGAAAGGCATTATCTCTTATGGAGAAGGAACGAATGAAGATATCATTATAGATGCAGCTTTAGAAGCGGGTGCCGAAGATGTGGTCAGCCATGATGATGGCTCAATTGATGTTTTTACAAGCCCAGAAGATTTTGGTGCAGTGAAAGATGGCTTGGATGCTGTGGGTGTAGAGTCTGTCAACGCCGAGGTCACTATGGTGCCATCGACTAGAGCTTCTCTTGATGCCAGCACAGCCGCTAAATTTCTGCGCTTGATTGATACTCTTGAAGATCATGATGATGTGCAAGAGGTCTATCATAACGCTGATATTTCAGATGAAGTGATGGAGACATTAGAATAGCCTATGTCAATAATACTCGGTATTGATCCTGGCTCGCGGATCACAGGCTATGGGGTGATTAAAAAAAATGGAAGGCACCCTATATACCTAGGTAGTGGCTGTATTCGCACCAACTCAGAAGATTTTGCCTATCGTCTTAAACAAATTTTTGATGGTATATCCGAAATTATACACCAGTATCAACCGACTGAATTTGCCATCGAAAGAGTTTTTATGGCTAAAAATGCTGATTCTGCACTTAAATTAGGTCAAGCCAGAGGTGCTGCCATCGTTGCAGCGACCAATACCAGTCTTCCTGTTAGCGAATATTCGGCGACACAAATTAAAAGTGCCGTAGTTGGCAGCGGTAAGGCACAGAAGTCTCAAGTTCAGCACATGGTACAACAAATTCTCAAGCTGTCGGCTTCTCCGCAAGCCGATGCCGCCGATGCACTAGGTGTCGCAATTTGTCATTTTCATACGAGTCAAAGCCTACTGGCTTTAGGTGGAGTGGCAAGTAAAAGAACATATGGACGATATAGATGATAGGTCGATTACGAGGCTTGCTTATCGAGAAGCGAGCTCCTGAAATTTTGATAGAAGTGGGAGGCTTGGGATACGAAGTACAGATGCCCCAGAGCAGTTTTTATGAGCTACCTGAGCTTAATCAAGAAGCGATTATCTACACCCATTTTATTGTTCGTGAAGATGCGCAGCTTCTGTTTGGGTTTATGACGAAACAGGAACGCGCTTTATTCCGTTTGTTAATTAAAACCAATGGTGTTGGACCTAAACTGGCATTAACTATTTTGTCAGGTATGACATCAGTTGAGTTTGTTGCCTGTGTCGAGCAGGATGATATTGCCACCTTAGTCAAATTGCCTGGCGTCGGTAAAAAGACGGCTGAGCGACTACTGGTAGAGATGCGTGATAAGCTCAAGAGTCTAATGGAAGCATCGGCGGGATCCGAGCGAGAGTTTATGCTCAAGAGTAACTATAAGCCAGCAAAGATAGTCAATACAGCCGAAGAAGATGCGATAGCTGCTTTGCTGGCCTTAGGTTATAAGCCTGCGCAGGCCAGTAAGTCGGTATCAGCGGCCTACAAGGATGGCATGAGTTCTCAGGAGCTGATTAAGTCCTCACTCAAGTCGATGCTGTAGAAAAATCATTTAATGGTGCAATTTAAAGAGAGATAAATGATAGAAGCCGATCGTATTATTCATGCGGAGCCTCAAGGTGTTGAGGAATATGAAGAAAAAATAGACAGAGCCATGCGTCCTAAACTACTCGATGAGTACACGGGACAGGATACGACTCGAGCTCAACTCAAAGTATTTATTCAGGCGGCGCAAAATCGTGGAGAAGCATTGGACCATATGTTAATTTATGGGCCGCCAGGTCTAGGTAAAACGACCTTAGCGCTTATTGTGGCCAATGAGATGGGTGTTAATATCAAGTCAACCTCTGGCCCCGTTCTTGAAAAAGCTGGGGATTTGGCGGCGCTTCTTACTAATCTGGAAGCTGGGGACGTGTTATTTATAGATGAAATCCACAGACTTAGTCCTGTAGTCGAAGAGATCCTTTATCCTGCGATGGAAGACTATCAACTGGATATTATGATAGGTGAGGGGCCATCAGCACGTTCGATTAAACTTGATTTACCCCCTTTTACTCTAATAGGCGCGACGACTCGGGCGGGATCATTAACTTCCCCTTTAAGAGCGAGGTTTGGTATTCCACTGAGACTCGAATTCTATAATGTTAAAGATCTCAGCACCATCGTTACTCGCTCAGCCAAAGTGCTTGATCTTCCTATCGATGATGAAGGCTCGTTGGAAGTGGCAAGACGCTCTCGCGGTACACCTCGTATCGCAAATCGTTTATTGAGACGCGTGAGAGATTACGCTGAAGTTGAGCATGATGGTAAAATCAATAAGCGAGTCGCTGATCTTGCTTTAAAAATGCTTGATGTAGATGTCGAAGGCTTTGACCATATGGACAGAAAGCTCTTGTTGGCCATTATTGATAAATTTATGGGTGGGCCAGTCGGTCTGGATAATTTGGCTGCTGCTATTGGAGAGGAGCGGGAAACCATAGAAGATGTACTGGAACCTTTCTTAATTCAACAGGGCTTTATTCAAAGAACGCCCCGGGGTCGCATTGCCACTCAGCGTGCCTACCAGCACTTTAAAATGATTCAACCAGAAAAAAACACCGCTTGAATTTGTCGGTTAAATATATTGGATAGCGGTGTTAATAACCTCTCTGATGAGTTGTTATCAACGGTAGTGATGATAACGGCGCTACTACTATTCCATCAGTTTTCGGTATTGTAGAACGTCAGTATTATGTTGGTGTGGCAGTTAAGTTTTAAACGATTTGCTGACAGGTTAAAATAAAAACGCCGCGTGGCGCTTTTTATTATGCGACAAATTAAATTACCCTAAAAATATTAACCTAAGCCTTTATATGCTGAACTCATCTGGATTAGCTCAATTTTGTAGCCATCAGGGTCTTCTACAAAGGCGATTTCAGTTGTTCCGCCAGCTACGGGACCTGGTGCACGAACTACCTTGCCTCCTGCGGCTTCTATCGCGTGACAACGGCCATAGATGTCTTCTTCACCTATGGCTAAATGACCAAAGGCATTACCCATATCATAGCTATCGGAATCCCAATTGTGAGTTAGCTCGATGACGCTTGCACCTGTAGATTCTTCATCAAAACCGACGAAGGCGAGGGTATATCTATATTTGGTGTTCTCAGATTTCCGTAGTAGTTTCATGCCCATAATTTGAGTATAAAAGTGAATGCTTTTTTCTAGATCGATGACACGGATCATGGTGTGTAAAAATTGAGACATTGGAACCTCGGTAGTCATTAATGATTAAAAGTTGCAGAGATCATGATTATATTCATTGTTCCTAAGATTTTCGATCTATTTATTTCATAATCTCTATCGGAAATTAACCTAGGTATAGATCACGGTTTGATACATTTGTGGTGTGAATTTTAGTCATTTTTTAAGATAATGATCTATCTAGTTATGATTTGTACCGACAGTGAATAGGAAAGTGAATGAATACTGAATTAAAAATGGCATTTGGGTTGAGTGCAATCATTGGCATATTTTTATCTATCTTTTTTTGGAGTATGTTTTAACTCTTGTTTTAAGTGTAGTTAATACTAAAAATCCGCAAAGCGGTTTTTTAGTATGTAAAATAATTGGGTTAAATAAAAAGTGGTAGCCATTAATAGCCTAATTCAATCCTCTGGATAGATCTTCTCTTTAAATTCACACAAGTCTTCAATTAAACAGCTGCCACATCGTGGCTTTCTGGCTAAGCAAGTATATCTGCCATGAAGGATAAACCAATGATGAACATCAACCTTAAACTCTGCGGGGACAACCTTTAACATTTTCTGCTCGACCTGGTTGACATTTTTCCCTATGGCAAATTTGGTTCTGTTAGCCACTCTGAATATATGGGTGTCTATGGCAATGGTAG
>JBAHZX010000160.1:0-24509 GCA_037132815.1 Shewanella sp. | reverse complement strand
TCAAGTATTACGCAGGAAAAATTATCACTAACAAGGCGTGAGTTGCAGGAGATAGTTATTCTCACTTCAAGACTAACAACGTAGGTAGGGTTAATTTTAACAACTAAGACTGATCACCTTTTTAGTTCCTTTGGTATAAATAGGTGACCAATTCAGGCTGTTAAATTCAGGTAGCACCTATGAAAGAAAAATATTATCTATACCCGTTCTACTTCAAAGTGAGCTATTTCCGATTATTTTCCAGTTTAGCTAATAGGCTAGAAGTATCCCATCTATTGCCACCAATTGATTGAACTTCTGCGTAGAACTGATCTACTAGGGCTGTCAAAGGCAACTGAGAACCATTTTTTCTTGCTTCATTCAGGGCAATATTGAGATCTTTTCTCATCCAGTCAACGGCAAAACCAAGGTTGTACTCACCTTGCCACATAGTTTGATAACGATTTTCCATTTGCCAAGATTGCGCCGCTCCCTTACTGATCACCTCAACGACTTTTTCACCATTGAGTCCAGCGCTACGAGCAAAATGCAATCCTTCAGCAAGACCTTGCACCACACCTGCTATGCATATTTGATTGACCATTTTAGTCAATTGACCCGCACCGACTTCCCCTAAACGCTCTACACAACGAGAGTAAGAGTTAATGACTGACACCGCCTCGGAAAAATCAGTGGCACTTCCCCCTACCATCACCGTTAACACACCATTTTCGGCTCCAGCTTGCCCTCCTGACACGGGTGCATCAAGGAAGCCGATACCCGATTTGGCTGCTATAGCCGCTATTTCTCTGGCGATGTCAGCAGATGCTGTTGTATGGTCGATTAAAATAGAACCTGAGTTCATGCCTTGTAGCACCCCACTTTCGCCTAAGGTGACCTGTCTTAGATCATCATCATTACCGACACAGATAAACACCATATCTTGTCCCTGAGCAGCGAGTTTTGGTGTAGGTTGATTTTTTCCACCAAACTCTAACACCCAATCCCTACTCTTTTGAGCGGTGCGATTGTAGACGGTGACTTCATGGCCTGACTTAATTAAATGCCCTGCCATGGGATAACCCATTACCCCTAATCCGATAAATGCTACTTTCGCCATCTTAGTTCCTCATTATTCGTACTGGATTAAAAAAGGCACCTTTTAAGTGCCTTTTAAATCAATTATTTGATGTGGTCACGTGAGCTTCCATTTCTGCGCCAATCTTCTTACGCATCTCCATTAGGCGAATAGCTGAGTCGCGTAACTTGATGTCAGAATCACTCTCTGGCACCCATTCAGGGACTTCAGTCGGATTACCAGTATCATCCACTGCCACCATGATCACAATACAATGTGTGGTCAAGTGCCGTTCTGGGTTTTTAGGGTCTCCTGCTCTTACATCTATGCCTAAATGCATGGATGAGCGGCCAGTGTAAATAACCTTAGCACTGGTTTCTACAATATTGCCCACTTGTATTGGTTTTACAAAGCGAATACCACCAGCATAAACCGTAATACAATATTTACCACTCCAGCCAGCTGCACAAGCATAAGCCGCCAGATCGATCCACTTCATTACCGCCCCACCATGGACTTTACCACCAAAGTTTACATCTGCAGGCTCTGCAAGAAACCTTAAGGTTATCTCTCTCTCTTTACCAGCCATAGCTTTCTCAAATCAATTTTCTTTACAATAAGTGTACGTCAAAAAGTCTGCTTAGAGTACCAGTAAAGTCCGTGATTTGCGCTTAAATCAAACAGATAAGAAAATTATCCAAGTTTAGTCACTAATACACAAGCCGCGAGAATCAAAGGAATAGCCAGACGATAGGTCCAAAGCTGAACCCCAGGACTGAACACGCGCGAACCTTTGAGCCATGAGTGTAAACCAAAACCTGCCAAGAATAGCATCAGCACTTCGACACCCGCAATAGTATCGGTCTCTCCACCGGTAAAAATAGCCGTCACTAATAAGGCAAACCAAACAAGGGTGAAGCCAGCGGCGGCTAATGAAAAGGTCTTCATGCCAACATTCAGATTGGGTAAGAATGACTTATTCTCACCACGAATAAGTTCGCTGAGGTTAGCAGTTAATGCGCCAACGAGTGGCATCAAGGGTACGACGACAAGATTTAACATGGTATGTCCTACAAACAAGTTTACAGGTACCAAGTATCTGCCCATTAACCTTAGCTTCCAAGTGATGTTTACCATGATTAACTAAGCTTAATCATGCGAAAATTTACGCTTAATCTCTGTCAACACCTTTGTATTAAAGCACATATAAAAAAAGCGCCATTAGGCGCTTTTAAATAGTGTTATCAATCCTATAAAAGATCAATTCATCTGACTAAATTAGCTTCTCTTGAACAGTAAAGAGCCGTTGGTACCGCCGAAGCCAAATGAATTACATAGGGCATATTCAAATTTTAGGTCCCGAGCAGTGTGAGGGACAAAATCGAGATCGCAACCTTCATCTGGATTATCTAAGTTCAATGTCGGCGGCACAACTTGATCCCTAAGGGCTAATAGGGTGATAATAGCTTCGACTGAACCCGCTGCGCCAAGCAGATGTCCGGTCATCGATTTAGTCGAGCTAACAGTGAGATCGTAAGCATGAGCACCAAACGCAGCTTTAACCGCTGCCGCCTCTGCTTTATCTCCTGCGGGTGTTGATGTACCGTGAGCATTGATATAACCAACCAACTCTTTTGCTATTTTGGCATCATTAATGGCATTGACCATCGCGGACGCTGCCCCAGCACCATCAGCTGGAGGTGATGTCATATGAAAAGCATCGCCACTCATACCAAAACCTACCAGTTCACCATAAATGGTGGCACCACGAGCCTTAGCATGCTCATATTCTTCCATGACCATAATACCTGCTCCATCACCGATAACGAAGCCATCCCGATCTTTGTCCCAAGGACGGCTCGCCGCCTGAGGATCATCGTTACGTGTTGACAATGCCTTAGCAGAAGCGAAGCCACCAACCCCTAACGGGCAAGTAACATCTTCGGCACCGCCGGCAACCATGATGTCAGCATCACCATAAGCGATTGTACGGGCTGCGAAACCTATGTTATGCACACCGGTCGTACAAGCTGTGGTGACCGAAAAATTAGGTCCTTTCAGCCCATACTTGATTGATAGATGACCCGCAACCATATTAATAATGGTACTAGGAACAAAAAAAGGTGATATTTTACGAGGTCCGCCCTTCATCAATGCCGCGTGACCATTTTCAATAAGCCTCAAGCCCCCCATGCCAGCACCAATGGCAGTGCCTATACGAGCAGGATCGAGCTTATCCATATCAAAACTAGCATCTTCCATGGCTTGAATACCCGCAGCCATACCGTACTGGATAAACAGGTCCATCTTACGAGCATCTTTCTTCGACAAATAAGACTCAACATCAAAATCTTTGACTGAGCCGCTGAAACGAGTGGTAAATTCACTCGCATCAAATTTAGTAATAGGCGCTATTCCGCTTTGGCCTGAAACGAGTGCTTTCCAGGATGAATCTACGGTATTGCCCACTGGACAGACTAAGCCAAGACCAGTTACGACTACACGACGTTTAGACACGTTGTCACCTTTTTACTGAGTTAAATATAGTGAGGCATGGATACATGCATATTATTTTAGTTCTGGACAGCTAGACACTAGAAGTAGTGGTGGATACACAATTTTCTCAATAGCCAGAAACAAAAACAGGCAGCATAAATGCTGCCTGTTTCTAGAATTCGAAATTACTGATTCTTTGAAACGTAATCAACTGCAGCTTGAACAGTAGTGATTTTTTCAGCTTCTTCATCAGGGATCTCAGTGTCAAACTCTTCTTCTAGAGCCATAACCAACTCAACCGTGTCCAGAGAATCTGCACCTAGGTCGTCGACGAAAGATGCAGCAGACTTAACGTCCTCTTCTTTAACACCTAGTTGCTCAATAATGATTTTCTTTACACGTTCTTCGATGTTGCTCATTAGTTTTCTTTCCTATTCAAATTACGCACTTGCGCAAGATTGCGGGTATTTTTATTCAATTTTGCTAACAATGCAAGCTTAAGTTTTGTGGTCTAACCACGAAAGTATGCATATATTGATGCTAATCATCAATAGTTAGCTGAAAAAAATCACCCGCCCCAAAAATATTAACACTTTCATATAATCACAAAGTGATGACTCATTTCTCTAATTCTGTGCACTTAAATGAAACATATTAAATCGCGTACATATTGCACACTCGAATATGACTCAACCTTCTTATGACATGTACATACCGCCATTGACATGAAGAGTCTCACCAGTAATATAAGCAGCACTGTCAGATACTAAGAAAAGCACGGCATTCGCTATTTCTTGTGCTTGTCCAAGTCGTGCCATTGGCACCTGTGACATGATACCTTGTTGCTGCTCTTCAGTCAGCTCATTGGTCATATCAGTTTGAATAAATCCAGGAGCAATAGCATTCACTGTTATTTGACGAGATGCAACCTCCTTTGCCAAAGATTTTGTAAATCCAAGTAAACCTGCTTTTGCAGCACAATAATTTGTTTGGCCAGGATTTCCCATCGAGCCGACTACGGAGCCTATATTGATGATGCGTCCATTGCGCTTTTTCATCATGGATCGTATCACCGCTTTTGACATTCTAAATACCGAAGTCAGGTTAGTATCTATAATATCTCCCCACTCATCTTCTTTCATCCGCATTAGCAGGTTGTCACGGGTAATTCCGGCATTATTGACCAATATGTTAACATCGCCGACTTTCTCTTTAATGGCCAAGAATAATTCAGCGACTGAGTCTGCATTTGTGACATTAAGCACCAAGCCAAAACCATTATTCCCCAAATACTCCTGAATTGCCGCAGCGCCACGTTCGCTGGTCGCGGTACCAATAACGGTTGCACCGGCAGAGACTAACGTTTCAGCAACAGCACGGCCAATACCACGACTCGCACCAGTAACCAATGCTACTTTACCAGATAAATCTATTGTTACGCTCATTACAACCTCCTATTGAGTCAATTCTGCAAGGGATGCCACATCATTGACCACTTTCGTAATTAGCGAACGATCAATTCGCTTCGCTAAACGGGTTAATACTTTACCAGGCCCTATTTCAAACAAACGAGTCACTCCTTGCTCCGAAATGGCTTTAACCGTCGCAGACCAAAGTACGGGACAATAAAGTTGACGAACTAAGGCATCTTTAATCTCTGATGCAGATTTAGGGCTTGCTACATCCACATTATTGATAACCTTAATTTGTGGCGTTTTAAACTCTATGCTCTCAAGTGCTACAGCTAATTTCTCAGCCGCTGGACGCATCAGTTCACAATGTGACGGCACACTGACTGGAAGTGCAACTACCATCTTAGCGCCTGCCACCTTACATAAAGCTGCAGCGCGTTTTACTGCGGCCTTACTGCCAGCGATGACAACCTGACCTGGACTATTATAATTGACGGGACTGACGACTTCACCTTCGGCCCCATCTTCACAAGCCTTAGCAATCGCATTATGATTAAGCCCGATAACAGCAAACATCGCACCAGTGCCTACTGGCACTGCCTGCTGCATTAATTCCCCACGAAGTTCGACAAGCTTTACAGCATCGATAAAATCTATCACGCCAGCGCACACAAGGGCCGAATATTCACCTAAGCTGTGACCCGCCATAAGCTTAGGTTGAGTCTTACCGCTAGCCTCGAAAATACGCCAGATAGCGACACTTGCAGTTAATAATGCAGGCTGAGTTTTATCCGTTTTATTAAGCGTCTCAATTGGGCCTTGCTGCACCAGATCCCACAGGTCATAACCTAGTTCATTACTTGTCTGAGAAAAGGTTTGAGTGATAATACTGTGCTCTTCAGCAAGCTCGGCCAACATACCGATGGTTTGAGATCCTTGGCCTGGAAAAATGAAAGCTGAATTTTGCATCATATTTACCTATGATAACTCATGAAATATTTTGATATTTAAAACAAGTTTTACTACCTGTTCAAACAGAATTAAAAACGGATTAATGCACTGCCCCACACAAAACCTGCACCAAAAGCTTCAAGCAAGATAAGGTGACCACGCTGAATCCTACCATCACGAACTGCTTCGTCGAGAGCGATAGGAACTGAAGCTGCAGACG
This sequence comes from Shewanella sp., assembly GCA_037132815.1. GTDB lineage: Bacteria > Pseudomonadota > Gammaproteobacteria > Enterobacterales > Shewanellaceae > Shewanella. Next base: position 18,373 of record JBAHZX010000160.1, on the reverse strand, counting down.
TATTACCATGTTTTGCTAGAGTTAACACCACTTTATCTAGACTCATATTAAGTTTCTTAGCCGTGGCCTTGATGATCCTGAAGTTAGCTTGATGGGGAACCAGCCAATCAATTTCTGACTTATCGACCTGATTAAGACGCAAGGTTTCTGTAACCACATGAGAAAGTTGGGTTACAGCAACCTTGAATACATCATTGCCTTTCATGGTTATGTAACCAACAGCTTCTGATGACCCACCAGGACGAGGAGGGAAAGAGCATTTAAGCAAATCACCCTGACGTCCATCGGAAAAGATATGAGTAGAAATAATACCTGGCTCGCTCGAAGCACCAATCACGGCGGCGCCTGCACCATCACCGAATAAGATAATAGTATTGCGGTCATCGGGGGCACACAAGCGTGATAACACATCTGCACCTATGACTAATACTTTCTTTGCTGCACCGGATTTAACGTATTGATCGGCAATAGAAAGCGCATAAACAAAGCCTGAGCATGCCGCGGCAATATCGAAAGCGGGGATAGTATGAACACCCAACATCGCCTGAATTTCACAGGCTGCAGCAGGAAAAGCATTACTGGCACTAGTAGTACCACACACGATCATATCGAGATCAGAGGCTGTTATACCAGCCATTTCTATGGCTTTAAGGGCGGCCTGATAGCCCATAGTAGACACGGTCTCGTTTGAGGCGGCGATTCTACGCTCTGAAATACCTGTACGTTCAACAATCCACTGATCTGTGGTTTCAACCATTTTTTCAAGATCAGAATTGCTACGCACCTGCTCTGGTAGATAACGACCAGTTCCAAGAATTTTTGTATGCATAAGGGATATGTCAGCTATTAATGTCTAAAAGTATCGACTCTAAACGTTCTTCAATTTTCTGAGGGAGTCGACGTTGTACCTCGGTCACTGCTAAATTAATCGCTTGTAAATAAGCAGATTCATCGGCACTACCGTGACTTTTTACTACGATTCCGCGCAATCCTATCAAACTTGCACCATTGTAGTGGTCGGGGTTCATCTGATTTAGGACAGAATTAATGCGAGGTGCGATGAATTTAGCCATTAATCGAACAAAGAATCCTTGTTTCAAACCTTTCTCTAATTGATGTACTAATAATCTGACAATACCTTCTGAGGTTTTTAAGGTGATATTTCCTACAAAACCATCGCAAACAATAACATCTACATTGCCAGAAAAAAGATCATTACCCTCGATGAAGCCAACATAATTGAGCTGAGGGCTCTGTTGCAGAAGTTGCCCTGCCTGCTGAACCTGATCATTACCTTTGATCTCTTCGACACCGACATTGAGTAAGGCCACCTTAGGTGAAGGGTTTTTATCTACGGTTTCACACAACACCGAGCCCATTACAGCGAATTGAAACAAGGTTTCTGAACAGCATGAGACATTGGCGCCTAGATCAAGTAAATAAATAGGGGTCTTATTCATGGCCGGAAGACAAGTCACCAGCGCTGGCCTGTCTATCCCTGGTATTGTCTTTAGCAAAACCTTGGATATTGCCATTAGGGCACCAGTATTTCCCGCACTTAAACAGGCATCGGCCTTGCCATCACGAACAAGTTCTATGGCTAACCTCATCGAACTTTGTTTACGGTTTCTCAATGCATGGACAGGTCTATCTGACATGCTAACAACTTCAGTCGTGTGTAATAGCTCTATTCGCGATCGAATACGGTCTTCAACATGAACAAGATAAGGCGTGATCTCGGCTTCATTACCCACGAGAATAATACGGAGAAAGGAAGATAAACGAAGTGCCTGCAGGGTTGCAGGCACTGTGACGTGGGGACCATGATCGCCCCCCATCGCATCTAACGCAAGCGTCAGATTTGTCATTTAGTTAGCAACAATTACTTGTTAATAACCTTCTGACCACGGTAAAAACCATCTGCGGTCATGTTATGACGTAGATGTAATTCACCACTCGTTGCGTCTACTGATAATTGAGGAGTGCTCAATGAATCATGTGAACGGCGCATTCCGCGCTTTGAACGAGATTTTTTATTCTTTTGTACAGCCATTTGACCGGTCTCCTGGGTTACTTGCTCTTCAGTTTTTCTAACACTGCAAACGGATTTGGACGCTCCTCTTGAGAAGATTCAATCTCGCCTACTACTATATCTTGATCTCCCTTAGCACAACTTTCGCTAACATGCATAGGGATAAAAGGCATAGCGATTATTAATTCATCTTCAATTAATTGATGCAGACGAACTTCGCCTATTCCATCACACTCAATAGGATCATACGCATCCGGGAGCTCATCGATTTCATTTTCATTCCCGCAGGGACTGAAACTGAAGTCGACCGTAACCGCTGTGGTAAATAGCGTCATGCAGCGTTGACAATTCAGAGTGAGCTCCGTCACAGCCTTCCCTTGAAGGTAGACTATCCCCTGTATATCTTCACCACATTGTAACGACACTTTCACATCGGAACAGTCGCCGGCACTTAATTCATTCAACCGTTTTAATTGCTTACCCGGGATCAGGCCTTCAAAAGAAAGCTGACTCGAGGCCGCACGTATTGGATCGATTGAAACCGGTATCTTTACTGTTTGCATAAGGCGCGCATAATATAGTTTGATATCCCCAGAGTCAAAGGAAATTTCCCACCCCCATAAAGAAGGAGAAATTATTTACTCATTTTTGACTCTAGGAATAAAAATTGATGGATTGCAAATACTACCTAAGCAGTCGAGTATACTCAAGTGCTTCATGCTTAAAATAGCAGCGTTCACACGCGTTTCAGTGATTTTTTTAAAAGTGTGTGTTATCAGAACAATAACAAAGCTAAACTCCGGGACATATTTACTTAAGCGAATTGATCTAACTGACAATTGAACTTACACAACTTATAAAAACATGTCAGTGAAGTCATCTCCTGCCACTCTAGGACATACATATCATGTCGACCCCTATTATTTTAGCGTCAACGTCTCAGTACAGAAAGCAGATCTTAGTCAAGCTTGGCTTTCCCTTCACTTGCTGCGATCCAAGAGTTGATGAGAGCCACTTAGCCGATGAGTCACCCACAGAGCTGGTAACAAGGTTAGCTGAAGCCAAGGCTACAGCGGGTGCACAGCAATACTCTCAAGGTCTGATCATTGGTTCAGATCAAGTCGCTGTAATAGATGGAGTGATAGTAGGAAAACCTTCAAACCATGGAGCGGCGGTGAAGCAACTGATGGCTTCATCGGGTAAAGTCATCACCTTTTACACAGGTATTTCGTTGCATAATATCGTCTCGGATCATAATGAAAGTCTTTGTGAAACCTTCAAAGTGTACTTCAGACATTTGACTCAACTACAGATTGAGCATTACCTATCGAGAGAGCAGCCATACCATTGTGCCGGTAGTTTTAAGTGTGAAGGGCTGGGGATTGCACTGTTTGAGCGCTTAGAGGGTAAAGATCCAAACACTTTGATCGGGCTCCCATTGATAACACTCACCGAGATGCTTAACAGACAAGGTTACGACGTTTTAGCCCTAAGCAATGAATAGTTACCCGAAGAATACGGCAACATGAATTAATTAAACAGCATTCTAGTCATTTTTACTATGAGTCATATTTTCAATAGATGAAAAATAATAAACTCATGACCAAGCTTACTCCAGCGTTAGTATAAATTCATCGCACACATCGCAAAGCTATCAGCATACCCTTGCGCTAACTCAGACTTAATGGTTAAAAAGTTAAATGCTCAAATGTATAATTTCTCGAGTAATTCAATCGGAGAGCTGATCACCGCCTTGGGGTTAGCTTGGCTCAATCTATCTTTATTATGGGCACCATAATCTACGCCAATAGCATGAATACCCGCATTATTTGCCATGTTCAAATCATGGATAGAATCGCCAATCATCACCGCATTATTCGGTGATATATTAAGCTCATTTAATAATTGTAAGATCATATCAGGGCTAGGCTTACTTGCTGCTTCGTCTGCACATCGAGTCGCAACAAAATATGGTCCTAAATTGGTCGCCGTTAATACTCGATTCAGCCCCGCCCGAGCCTTTCCTGTGGCCACGGCCAACTTAAAGCCTTGCTCGTTGAGCGATGTTAGCATCTGCTCAATGCCGTCAAACAAGGGACTCGGTGTCTGATTTAGCTCCATATACTGTTGACGGTAGACCCCTTTCATCTCAGTCTGTAATTCGATACTGCTATTGGGATAAAGAATACGAAGTGCTTCATCCATAGATAAACCAATAATATCGCGTACTGCCTGCTCTGTGGGTATTGGTATGTTCAAGCTTAGAGCAGATTGCTGCATACAGGCCACTATTTTTCCAACAGAGTCCATCAGGGTGCCATCCCAGTCAAAGATCACCAGCTCATAACACTTCATATTTTCATCAACTTAGCTAGAGTTTGAGTCAATACTGGATCGAGAGGCGCCTTGACGACCATGACTTCCTCCGTACTAGGATGAGTAAAGCTGAGTTGCGCCGCATGCAAAAATAATCGATTCAAGCCATGGACTCGCATAGCATCATCAAATTTTTGTTCACTGTATTTGTTATCACAGGCGATGGGATGCCCCGTATACTGACAATGTACGCGGATCTGATGTGTTCTCCCTGTTACTGGACTGGCTTGAACTAACGTCGCACCTTGATAGCGTTGCAAAATTTTAAAGCGCGTCTCACACTCTTTGCCTTCTTGATTAACTCGAACAATTCGCTCGCCCGATTTTAGCGTTAACTTAAGTAATGGGGCTTTAATCGCTTTATCACGAGCTTGCCAAGTACCTTTGACTAAAGCCTGATAGTCCTTTTGCATTTTTTTAAATCTGAGTTGATCATGTAAATGCCTTAAGGCACTGCGTTTTTTAGCAATCAACAAGACTCCAGATGTATCTTTATCAAGGCGGTGAACCAACTCGAGAAACTTTTGAGTTGGCCTTAAAGAACGCATGGCTTCTATTACACCAAAGTCGACGCCACTGCCACCATGAACGGCTATTCCTGAAGGCTTATTCATGACTATTATAGATTTATCTTCAAATAAAATTCTACCTTCAAGTTGCAACACTTTAGTGAGTTTAGCTGAAGGTCCTGGGCGTTCAGATTTATCAGAAACTCTAACTGGCGGGATGCGAACAATATCACCGTTCTGTAACTTGTACTCAGGCTTGATACGTTTTTTATTAACCCTGACTTCACCCTTTCGCACGATCCGATAGATCCTACTCTTGGGGACACCTTTTAATTTAGTCATTAAATAATTATCAATTCTCTGCCCAAGATGGTTTTCGTCAATAGTGACTAATTGAACTTTTTGTTTAGGTGCTTGGCTATTCATGGTGTGCCTTATCTACATCAGAAAGGTTATTGTACATCAAGTAACAAGAACTTTATGTCTTTCCATTTGCTGAATTTATTGATTATTGCTATATTTAGACGGTGGTTGGGATAATAAGTGAATAAAATGTTCATAAAACCCTCGCACCTTACGCAAGAAACAGAGACTAAAAAGTTTTCCACCTGTAGTAAATAACTAATTTACAAGTCGTTTAAAGAGTATAAAGCCTAAAATATAGGTTAACGACTAAACGGATAGAAAATCCCACATAACAAGGTGGTTTCTCTAAGAAATGCGTCCCAAATTCGAAGATTAATTTTTAACTTATCATCAAACGATCTCAATTCGACTTTGGCATTACTGGAAAGAACAAAATAATTTATGGGATTAGTTGTAATTTTTAAACGAATTCCTTGTTTTTGCAAAAACTTAAACATAAGCCATAAATGGTGCGACACGCAGAGATTGCGTCTAACAGCAATGCGCACCTTGCCTAGAAACCAGCCGTGAGGCTCTATTCCTAATACTAGGCCCGTAATGCAACGAAAATAATCGTTTGATGACCTTATTTTAGAAGAAATAATATTATCATGAAACGGATGTTAATCAATGCGACTCAATCTGAAGAGTTGCGCGTAGCCCTAGTTGATGGGCAGCAGTTATATGATCTAGATATCGAAAGTCCAGGTCACGAACAAAAGAAAGCCAATATATATAAAGGTAAAATAACCCGCGTAGAGCCTTCTCTCGAAGCAGCATTTGTCGATTACGGAGCAGACCGTCATGGATTTTTGCCCCTCAAAGAGATTGCCAGAGAATACTTTCCTAAAGGTTACTCTTTCCAAGGTCGTCCTAATATTAAAGGGGTGATAAAAGAGGGCCAAGAGGTCATAGTACAAATTGATAAAGAAGAGCGTGGCAATAAAGGCGCTGCACTAACCACTTTTATCAGTTTAGCGGGGTCATACCTTGTCTTAATGCCAAATAATCCTCGTGCTGGTGGTATATCCCGACGTATCGAAGGTGATGAACGCACAGAGCTTAAAGCAGCCTTATCTGAATTAGACATCCCTAATGGTATGGGGTTAATTGTGCGAACTGCAGGTGTTGGCAAAGATTCTACAGAGCTGGCATGGGATCTAAAAGTACTTGAAGATCATTGGCTAGCGATTAAAGAAGCATCGGTAGGCCGCCCTGCTCCTTTCCTTATTCACCAAGAAAGTAACGTCATCGTTCGCGCTATTCGCGACTATCTACGTCGTGATGTAGGCGAAGTACTTATCGATCATCCACGCATTTTTGAAGAAGCGAAACAACATGTCGCTCTGGTTCGTCCCGATTTCGCAGACAGAATCAAACACTATGATGCTGAAGTTCCACTGTTTACTCATTTTCAAATAGAAACACAGATAGAATCAGCATTCCAACGTGAGGTGCGTTTGCCTTCAGGTGGCTCTATCGTTATCGACCCAACAGAGGCATTAACTTCAATCGATATCAACTCGGCTCGTGCAACTAAGGGCAGTGATATCGAAGAGACCGCATTAAACACAAATCTGGAAGCCGCCGATGAAGTTGCCCGTCAATTACGTCTTCGTGACTTAGGCGGACTCGTCGTTATCGATTTCATTGACATGACTCCTGCGCGCAATCAACGTGAAGTTGAAAACAGAATGCGTGATGCTGTTCACTTAGATAGAGCCCGTGTCCAATTGGGACGCATCTCTCGCTTTGGCCTGATGGAAATGTCACGACAACGCCTTAGACCTTCGCTTGAAGAGTCTGCTGCACATATCTGTCCTCGTTGTCACGGTCAGGGCACTATACGTGGCACAGAGTCATTAGCACTGTCTATTCTTCGTCTGATGGAAGAAGAAGCAATTAAAGAGAACACCTCTCAAATTGAAGCCGTTGTTCCAGTGGATGTCGCCGCTTTTCTACTCAATGAGAAACGAAAAACAATTCGCATCACTGAGCAACGCCATGATGTAGAAATCTATATCATTCCAGATCCCAATATGACGACACCTGATTACCGAGTTTCGCGTCATCGCAAAGACGATCAGATAAGCGAATCTAGTTATAAGCTTTTAGAACAGCCTGAGTCTAATTTGTATGAGCCTCGTAAACTCGAACGTACAACTGCTCCAGAACCCGCATTAAAAGGGTTCACCGCGCCAGTAAAAGCACCTGAATCTAAACCCAAAGCACAAACTGCACCTAAAATGACTGAAGAACCAGGCCTAATCGCTAAGTTCTTCACCGCGATAGCTAAACTGTTTAAAGCTGAATCTAAAGCAGAAGAGCCTAAGAAACCAAGCGAGTCACGCAGTCAGAACCGTAACAATCGTCGCCCAGCTCGCAAGAATGACTCACGCCGTAACGACAATCGTCGTAATCGTGATGATAAAGAGCAATCAGCCGATAAGTATGAGCGCAGTTCACGTCAAAACCGTAGTAAACGTGCGGATTCAAATGAGGAACGTTCAAACAGAGATAAAGGCGAGCAAGGCACGCGTCAATCTCGACATGACAGCAAATCGACTCGAACTAGTCCACAACAAACTGATGATATTGATAAGAGTCCTAAACAGGAAGTCGCCAAAGAACGTCGTCAACGTAGAAATATGCGCAGAAAAGTACGCATAGACAGTGAAAAGCCACAAAGACTTGATAAGTTAAACGCTGAAGTAGTCGCGACTGAAGTAACAGTGGAAACTGTGCTAACTTCGGTTGAAAATGACAAGCAAACTCATCCTAAGCATCAATCTAGCGATGCTATGCCTAAGACAGAAACCAAAGCGAAAGATGATGTTCAAGTTACCAAAGCCGCTGAAAACACTACGGCAGAAGTTGAGATTGTAACGCAAGAAACTCAGCAAGCTGTCAAACATGATGCGGTGGATAAAGAGAGTGTGACAGTTGAAGCTACCGCAGACGAAACTAAAGTTGATACAACTAAGCCACGTGAAGGTCAGCGTCGCAATCGTCGTAGTCCACGTCACCTTAGGGCTGCGGGTCAACGTCGCCGTCGTGAAGGAGATAACGGCGAGACGAATACAGATGCAACTCCAGTCTTCGTACCTAATGAGACTGAAGTCGAATTTCAAGCGAATCAAGTTGAATCAAGCCTGAAAGATGAAGCTCAATCGGCATCAGCAGCACCGACTAAGCCTATCACTCTAATTCAAGCTGCGGCGACTGTGAAAGTCGAGGCTAAAGCTGAAGCTCAATCGGCATCAGCAGCACCAACGAAGCCTATCGCTCCAGTTCAAGCTGCGGCGACTGTGAAAGTTGAGGCTAAAGCTGAAGCTCAATCGGCATCAGCAGCACCGACGAAGCCTATTACTCCAGTTCAAGCTGCAGCGACTGTGAAAGTCGAGGCTAAGACTGAAGCTCAATCGGCATCAGCAGAGCCTACCAAGCCTATTACTCCAGTTCAAGCTGAGGCGACTGTGAAAGTCGAGGCTAAGGCTGAAGCTCAATCGGCATCAGCAGCACCGACCAAGCCTATTGCTCCAATTCAAGCTGAAGTAAAAATAGAAGAACCTGTCCAAGCTAAGATGGAAATGCCAATTAAAAAGGCTGTTAAATCCAAAAGTAGTCGCTTCGGCACAATGGTGAGTTCAGACATGATCGCACCAGTAGTAGAGAAGAGAGAAAACGTTGAGGTCCCTATTGGACGTCAATACCCAGCATCTGAGTCTTTACCCACCGATACTAAGCCGAAAACTGCTAATTCAGCTAATTCAGCAATGGTTCGTCCGTAATCTACAATTAAGCTATTGTAAAAAGCCATGCCTAAGTGCATGGCTTTTTTATTTTCTTACTGTGATTAATTTGTTAAGATCCCCAGTCATAACACATCAAAGATAACTATTTGTTAACAGAGGTTAAATGTTCGATATAATTCGTCACAAAACTGCCAGCAGTAAAGCTGATATTCTCTCAGGATTAACCGTTGCTCTTGCACTAGTACCTGAAGCTGTCGCTTTCGCTTTTGTTGCCGGTGTTGAGCCTATGGTGGGCTTATATGCGGCATTTATCATGGGTCTTATCACCGCACTCATAGGTGGGCGCCCAGGCATGATTTCTGGCGCAACCGGTGCTATGGCGGTCGTCATGGTAGCACTGGTGGCTGAGTATGGTGTTCAATACTTGTTTGCCGCTGTTGTCTTGGCAGGACTTATCCAAGTATCATTCGGGCTACTCAAGCTAGGTAAATTTATTCGCATCGTACCCTACCCTGTGATGATAGGTTTTGTGAATGGTCTGGCTATCGTAATTTTTCTCGCGCAACTGGGGCAATTTAAAATGCCTGACGCGAATGGTTTCTTAACTTGGTTGCCTGGTTCTGAAGCTTTACCTTTATTGATCGTTATAACTTTCTTTGTTGGCTTGTTAGCCTTTATGCTTAAAGCAAAAAAAACAAGTTACTTGACTGCTTTCCCAGTCATTATATTCATTATTTATTTAATTACTAAATATGCCCCTGAATACATTACTAAAAACTATACTCTCGACCCTTACGTCTTAGTTCAATTTATAGGTTCAGAGATGATGGTAATGTTAAGTCTCGTACTATTAACCATGGCCATTATACAATTTTTACCTAAACTGACTTCTGCCGTACCCTCTTCACTCGCAGCCATAGTCACGGTGACGGCGCTAGTGGTCTTATTTGAACTCGATACCCGCACTGTATTGGACTTTCTCAAGTCGATGAGCGGGGATGAGAATGCAACCATAGCTGGAAGCTTACCTAGCTTCTCTATCCCTGCAGTTGCCTTTAACCTCGAAACCCTTTACATCATATTGCCTTACTCACTGATTCTTGCGGCTGTAGGTTTGATTGAATCTCTACTCACGCTCACGGTTATCGATGAGATGACCAACAGTCGTGGTAAGGGTAATAAAGAGTGTATTGGACAAGGCGTAGGTAATATCACCAGTGGTTTCTTCGGGGCCATGGGGGGCTGCGCCATGATTGGTCAGTCGATGATCAACATTAATTCTGGTGGCCGCGGTCGTCTTTCTGGCGTCACTGCCGCCTTGACACTCCTTGGCTTTATTCTGTTCGGTTCGGCTATGATAGAGATGATCCCACTGGCAGCGCTTGTCGGCGTGATGTTTATGGTTGTGCTAGGTACATTCGAATGGGCCAGCTTTAAAGTGATGAGAAAAGTGCCTAAGCATGATGCCTTTGTCATCATCTTAGTGACTGTTATTACCGTATTCACCGACTTAGCATTTGCAGTATTTGTTGGTGTCATCGTCTCTGCACTTGTGTTTGCCTGGGAACACGCCAAGCACATCAATGTCATGATCACTGAAGATACAAATGGTTGGAAAGTCTATAAACTTAACGGGCCTTTGTTCTTCGGGTCTGTGGCGGATTTTTTAGAGCTATTTCACAACAATACCGATCCTGATGATGTAATAGTCGACTTCCAGAATTCACGTGTGTGTGACCACTCGGCTCTCGAAGCAATTGACACACTCGCTGAAAGGTATGTGGCATCGGGTAAGAGATTACACTTGCGTCACTTGAGCAATGACTGCAAGCAATTACTGCATAAAGCAGGCGATCTTGTTGAAGTGAACCTCATCGAAGACCCTCACTACAAGATCGGCGATGATAAGCTAGATTAATGCTCTGAACATTAATCTAGCCATCAAGAATAACCAAGGCGAGCTTAGATCGCCTTGGTTATTCTTTCAATTTATCTGCAAAAGCGGCCTTAAATTTCTCAACCTTAGGCCTCACAACCATCTGGCAATATGCTTGCTCTCCATTTTGCTTAAAATAGTCATTATGATTATTCTCTGCATCATAGAAGGTATTAAAACCAGAAATTTCAGTGACTATCTGCTTAGACCAAATCTTAGCTTGAGTTAGCTCCTTTATCATTTGATTAGCAAGCTTGATCTGCGCTTCATCATGAGCGAAAACAACGGAGCGATACTGAGGGCCAACATCATTACCTTGCTGATTCAAGGTGGTTGGGTCATGACTCTGCCAGAACACGCAAAGCAAATCCTTAAAGCTGATGACTTTTGGGTCAAATTCGATATGGACGACTTCTGCATGGGCAGTCATACCCGAGCAAACAGCGTTATAATTTGCGCTCTCCTCGTCACCACCACAATATCCTGATTGAACTGATATAACCCCTCTGAGTCGGGTGAAAATAGCTTCAAAGCACCAGAAACACCCCCCTCCAAGCGTAGCGAACTGATATCTGTTCGGCTTATAGGTTTCAGAGTTAGCCTTAAATACTAAAGAAATGGAATTCACACAGTGGCGAATATTTTTCTCAGTTAAATACTCGCCTGAAAACACATGCCCTAAATGAGCATTACACTGAGTACAGACAATTTCAACTCTCTGACCATCAGCATCGGCAACTTGTTTAACTGCCCCTTGGATCTCATCATCGAAAGCTGGCCAACCACAATGGGCATTAAATTTATGCTCAGACTTATACAAGGGGGTTTCACAACGTTTGCACAAATAACGTCCTTGGGCATCATGCAAATGATACTCTCCGCTAAAAGACTGCTCGGTGCCCTTTTCTTCAATCACATGTCGTTCAACATCGGTGAGTTCACGCATACTTGTTACTCTTATTTCATTGTTCAGGTTAGACTTGAGAACTTTATCATCTCTTTCAAATATAAACGATGCAACAAAAACCGTTATTGACTTGTCAGCTTTGCATACTTCTATGACATGATGTTCTCACTACTTTTCTCACATAATCCTTTATTATTGCATACTCATTCTGAGATTGTACTTTCTAGCCGATACACGGCAAACAGTGCTCTTATGAACCAACATCGAAAGTGATAGTCATTTAAATTACTTAATAATTCGTCGTGGTAATGCCCCTCCACACACCAAGGCTTTTATTTCAGGCTCAAATTTGCTATGCAAAGAGGGGGGATCTTAATTAGCTGAAGGTCAAGTCCCTTCCCCTCAAGCGACTGGGAATTAGACCCACAGAGATTTAAAAGTGCCATCAGACGCTTTTTTAGTGAAATTTTTCCCTAACAAGGTAAAATCCCCACATTAAAACTAATCAGAGCAATAAAATGGCTATTCAGTGGTATCCCGGACATATGCATAAAGCACGTAAAGAGATCGAAGAGGTCATGCCTCAGGTAGATCTTGTGATCGAAGTACTTGATGCAAGGATCCCATACAGCAGTGAAAATCCCGTCATTTCAACACTTCGTGGTGATAAGCCCTGTATTAAACTATTAAACAAATCAGACTTGGCGGATCCAGAAACCACACGTAGATGGATAGAATACCTTGAGCAAGAGCAAGGCGTTAAAGCCATGGCTATCACCACATTAAAAGCTGCTCAAGTGAATAAGATCCCCGACCTTTGCCGTAAATTTGTGCCAAGCCGTAATAAACTTGAAAAAGACATTCGCACCATGATCATGGGGATCCCAAATGTTGGTAAATCCACTATCATCAATACTCTGGCAGGCCGAATGATTGCCAAGACTGGTAATGAACCCGCTGTAACAAAAGTGCAGCAACGTATCAACTTAAGAAATGGCATCGTCTTGTCTGATACCCCTGGCATTCTCTGGCCAAAAGTCGACAATGTAAATAGTAGTTATCGTCTGGCCATCACTGGGGCGATTAAAGATACCGCCATGGAGTATGAAGATGTTGCCATGTTCGCTGCCGAATATTTTTTAAAAGCCTATCCTGAAGCAATTGCCAAGCGTTTTAAACTTAACGAGCTTCCCGACACCGATATAGAGTTATTAGAAGCCATAGGCCGTAAAAGAGGGGCTCTGCGCCCTGGTGGACGGATCGACTTGCATAAGGTATCTGAATTAGTCCTGCATGAATTCCGCTCAGGGAAAATAGGCCAACTTTCATTAGAAACACCTGAAATGGCTGAAATAGAAAAAGCAGAAGTCGCGGTGATCAAAGCTGAAAAAGATGCTAAAGAAGAGAAAAGGAAAGAGAATGAAAAACTCAAACTGGCAGGAAAACGTCATAAATAATCGATAACTTTTACCTTAGTCGATATGGGAGCTATCTCCGTAAGTCTTTATTGGTAAAAGATTGACTTACTTTAGCGAGCTAATAATTTAAAATATATCTATAACGAAGCCATCAAGTTAGCTAGAATCTCCATTAACAGGATGATTCTTCGCACAACTATGTAAATAGGCCTTAAATGTCAAAACCATTAACCCAATTGACAGTCAAATTTCGTCATTTACCTAAGTATCAACGATGCTTAGCTATTTTGTTGACTATTTACCTTATTTTCACCGTTTTACTGGGGCTCCTACTCCCCTATGTTGCTCAGAAACAATTACCCAAAGAGTTATCTGCGTTACTCAAACGCCCAGTTGAGCTAGAAAAGATTACCATCAACCCATTCACTTTCAAGGTATCGCTGAGTGGTTTTAGTGTTCAAGAACAAGATAACACTCACTTTATCGGCTTTGACAAACTGACTTTTAAGCTGGATTTCTGGCACTCTGTTATCAGCAGAGCCCTCAGTGTGGACAGCCTAACTATCGAAAAACCTTATGCCTTACTGGTACGCCTCAACAAGCCAAATTCATTCACATTTAATTTTTCAGATATCATCCAAGAACTTGCAAATCGTCAAGTTAATGAACCCACCGACAATCAACCAGAAACAACCCGAGGCATCCCTCATATTAAGGTTAACGATCTGTCTATTCTTGATGCTGAGCTGCTCTATACTGATAATATCACCGATAGTCGACTCCACTACCCAGCCATTTCTCTGCATTTGAATGGTTTCGACACTCTAAAAGACTTCGATACAAACGGAAGTAGCAGTAACCAGTTTTCAATACGCTTAGTGGGTAAAAACGGCGGAGAAATAGCCACTCAGGGCCAATTTCAGCTATCCCCATTAAACATCTTAGGCGAACTGCAATTAACGGCAATTCAATTACCACAATTTTGGACATTCATTGCTGATGATATCCAGGCTAGTCTGGAAAGTGGCCAGTTTAGTTTTGACAGCCATTTCGAAATCCAAGCTCAGCCTGATCAGACACTTCAACTACTCACCACAAATGGCTATTTTTCTTTGGAGAACATCTCCTTCGTCGATGAGAACAAACCATTGGTATCTCTCCCACTATTAAGCATAAACGGCATCAGTGTAAACTTAGCCGATAAACAGCTAAATATTGCCAGTGTGGAGACTGAGAAATTATCCCTTAACGCCAGCCTAACTACTGAGGGGGTAAATATCCTGCCCTTATTTATGCCTGTTAGTACCTCAGTTAAGGAACCAACACCTAAGTCATCACAGCAAGAAATAACGACTGGATTAAGAAAGGAAACAGATACAGAATCTGAGGATAAGCAAACCACTACTTCGAACTGGTCTATGGTCATTGCGAGTGTGACGGTGAAAGACTACGATCTAAATTTAATAGATAATCAATTCACAGACAATACCCCTTGGCGCATATTTCCATTCAACATAAGCACAGGCGAGATACGCTCAGATCATCAATCCCCCATAGAATACCACTTAGATCTGGCCATCAATGATAGCGGTCTATTCCAATCATCGGGCACTGTAAATCTCAAGCAAGAAACGCTGACAGCTGATATTGCATTGTCTAAGTTTGATCTCAACCAGATCCAAGCCTACCTAGAACCATATATAAATATCGATCTCAAACAGGGTGAGCTCAATACCAAGGGCACTGTAACAACAGGCTCAAATGAGGCACTGTATTTTTCTGGTGATATTAACGTCAATAATTTATTGGTGGAAGATAAGCTGCATAAGAAGACCTTAGTAAAATGGCAATCCATGTCGGCCAACCGACTCATTTTAGACCAAGACAAGAATACATTATCTATAGAAAGCATCGATTTTACTCAACCATACGGACGCATCATCATTGCCGAAGATAAGAGCACAAATATCGAGGCCTTGTTGGTTAAATCTTCCAACCACCAACCAACCGACACAGCAGAAAAGGCAACCGTTGAACCGCAAACTCCACTTGAAATTAGTATAAAACAGATTCGTTTCAATCAAGGCTCAACCTTCTTCGCCGATAATTCTTTAACGCCCAACTTCGCCGCTAGCATAGAACAACTGACGGGAAGTATAGATAAATTATCATCCACATCTAAACATCCCGCCGAGGTGGACATCAAGGGCAAGATAGATAAGTACGCACCGGTCACACTTAAAGGAAAAATCAACCCTTTACTAGAGATGCCTTATCTGGATTTAGCCCTCGATTTTAACAGTGTTGAACTGACATCAGTTAACCCCTATTCAGGCACTTATGCTGGTTACTATATCGATAAAGGCCAACTGTCTCTCTCACTGAATTATCACTTGGAAAATAACAAACTCATAGGCAGCAATCACCTAGTGCTGGATCAGCTCGAACTAGGTAAGCCCAGCGACAGCAGCCTAGCAACCGCCCTCCCAGTTACCTTAGCCATCGCTTTGCTACAAGATAGACACGGAGTCATCGATCTGGGTCTTGATGTCTCTGGCGATCTGGATTCACCGAGTTTTAGTTTTGGCAGTATAATCATGACCGCGTTTACCAATGTGATCACCAAAGCCGTCACCGCCCCTTTCAGTTTACTTGCAGGCCTGTTCGGTGACGATGAACAACTCGATAAAATCGAGTTTGAACCCGGTCTGGCACAGATTTTAACCGATGAACAGAAAAAACTAGCCTCACTGGCTCAGGCGCTACTCGACCGACCAAAGTTAACCCTGAGCATAGAAGGTGCCATCGATGCTATTAGCGACTCCCGCATCCTCAAAGAGCAGATTTTGTACCAAAAGCTGGCACAATGGAGTCAGAGTGAAATCGGGTCTCTGCCAAGTGAGCTCTCCGCAAGTAATTTTCCCACTATAGGCCCACTGTCGGAAGCTCTGATTAATCTCTATGAAGACGAGACAGGTCTAAGTGCCAGTGAACTAAAACTCAATATTGAAAATAAACAAACTGCAGAGTCTGAACTTACCCCAGAGAAGTTACAAACGTTATGGCATATAGCCTTATATAACGTCTGTTTAAACAAACAAGAAGTCGATGAGAGCATGTTAGGCATTTTGGCCAGCGCACGTGCGCTAGCGGTAAAAACACACCTGGTCGAGATCAATAAAATTCCACCATCACGAATTTTCCTTCTCGACAGCCAAATCAACATTAACCACGGAGCACAGCAAGCCCTGCTTAGCTTAGGTGCCAATTAAACAAAGATATAATATTAAGCCGACATGAGTTACACTTTGGCCGTTTTCAGACTTTCTCAGAGGTAACTCATGTTTGTTGTTCGTTGGCTTTTAGGCCGTATTATACTTATGCTTAATTTTATCTTCACTCCAAAGAAACGTAAGCGCCCATCGGATGAACAGGCACAAATTGATAGCGACACAGAATTGTTGGCCCTATATCAATACAAAGCTTGTCCATTTTGCGTAAAAGTTCGCCGTACTATACGTCGCCAAGGCCTGAATATTACTATCATTGACGCAAAGCAAGATAACCACAAACAAACTCTCATTGATCAAGGTGGTAAAGCAAAGGTGCCGTGTTTACGGATTGAAGAAAATGGTAAAACACGTTGGATGTATGAATCTTCCGACATTATCCATTATCTAGATACTCGATTTGCATAATCTATGGGCTTACTACCATAAAAAGTGACCATTACACTTTCGTAAATATTAGCTTGATAACGGCCTTCGGCTCAGTTTTACGACTATCGTTTTACTTATTTATAGATAAAGCATCAATAGGTGCTTTCGAAAAACCACCTAATAAGAACACATTAAACTAATGCAAAAATGTCTCATAAAAACCTTGTATATATTATTTATCTTAAGTGTTATCACAGGGTGTTCTTTCCAAAAAAATAAACCCAGTGATTTTGAAACTCTGGTCAATGATAGGTTCAACACTAATATTAGAAGTAATGGTATCAAGCTATTTACCTATCAAGCCAAAATAGCCTCCTTAAATGACACTAACGACCCAATGCCCCGTCAACAAAGAACGGAGCAAACAAGGCAAGGAAAACCTTCTCGTTCTGAACGATCCGAAGAAGATCTCACCGAATGGACCCAACAAATAGAACTAGGCTTAACTAAGACATTAAACATGACAGGCTATTGTCGTGAAGGGTATATAGAATTAAGTCGACTCATAGAAGCCGATCGCGGTGAGATCCGCGGCGAATGTAATGAAGGCGCAACTCAAGCAGACAGAGAAAAATTTCCCTCTTAAACTCAGACTCTATATTACATAGCTTGATTAAGTCAGGTATTTCAGAATCCACTTACTATTTGTAATCCAAGTGAAATTCACATGGTCAGAAAATTAGTAATAAATCCAACTTATCCTAACTAGTAACATAAGTATTCATGCTGTGACTGGATTGGTATTGTAGATTAAGTTAAAATCCGCATCCGGTTTAAATCTGTCGCTATATTGAGTGCCAGAGTAATCAAACAGTTCGGTAGAGAGCCATGAACAGAAAACAAAAAATGATCAAGCTAACGGCAAAACGTGCTAAGGCTCGTAAAAATAAACACACAGCCCCTACGATTAAGAAATATATCTCTAAATCTGATCGAGCTAAGATACAGGCACAAGAGCAAGCTGAGTCAGCATTGAAAACCACTGACGATAACAATACCGACTCAATAGCAACAAGCGCGGTAGAGTCTGATGTGGAAACTCCAAAAAAATAAGCGTGATTTATTAAAATAAGCTTTAACATTTTTATCAGCAAGGGAGCCATGACAGTGAAAAATGTCACACAATAGAAACTATTACCCATATGATAAGGGTGACAATGGCGCTATAAAGCAGATCCTGTACAAACCTAACAGTGGTCATTGATAACATTTATTTATGTATCACAGATAATGAATAACCCCACGCCAAGGCTTTTCGCTTTGGCTCAAATTCGTTTCACGAAGAGGGAGGGATCTTATGGCGTTAAGTTCAAAAG
>JBAHZX010000137.1:0-33054 GCA_037132815.1 Shewanella sp. | reverse complement strand
TACGCTCAATATCTTGAAATAATGACATGATAAATAACTTGTGTTGATTATTGATACTGATCTGATCATTCAGTACCAATAAAGTTCAAAATTTATTTATTATACCGTGTTATTTTTCATGAATGCACGATCCCACCCTGGTATCCCCCATGGGAGCACCTGAGAAAATCCACTTCTGTGTTGCACTCTTTTGAAAGAAGTGGCTCATCAGGGGACCACCATTACTTCAACAACATGCCTTGAATTGTATTTGCTCAGCCTGCTCTGAAACCTGCATTTTGAAGTAGAGCGGGGATATACTCACATCTGTCTAAAAATTGAGAATCCACACTAAATAATAAGATCCAATTAAAACAGCAGTTTAAGGTGATATTGTCTCAAATATAAGACAGTCGCCAACGGTGGTTATATAAGCTGTTGAATAAAAAGTTGTTTTTTATTGGCATGGCTATTGCAACATTCAAGTCAAATATACATGGATTTGAGTGAAATATGGATTTTAGGTATTTACTTGTCATGTTGATGGCAGGGACTTCTCTTTCGGTATTAGCCGAGCAAACGACTAGTATCCATACAGGTGCATTTAAACATGTACAAGGCCGTATAGCTGTTAATCTTGCTGCGGGCGATCAAAATGTACAAGCCAATACACATGTTATTGGCGGCAGCGTCACTCTGTTATCGCTGCAACAAAACCTCTTTAGTGAAGTGCCCTCTGATGATTATGAAACTAATAATATCAGTGTTATCGATAGCCAGGCTTTTTTTAGTGCTCATGGATTAATTGGCATTAATCAGGTGAGTGGCCATGGTAATAGTCAGGCAAATCTAGGCACCATTGAGCTGGCAACTATTAATGGACAGGGTTTAAGTGACCGCGCCTTGACTCAAGTATCTAGCTCTTCAAGCCCCCTCGTTGTCGGGCAGTCCTCTAATTTTACCGATATAGCCCTTGATAGTTTCTCGGATGTACAAGGTATTGTCCAAATTAATCAAATTTCTGGCGATGGTAACACCGCCATAAACCGGTTCTCACTGCAATTGTCTAGTGGGAATTAATCATCATGAATGGAGATAAATAAGATGAAAAAACTTACTTTAGCGCTGAGTATCGCAGTCGCAATAAGTAGTTCTGCCTACGCAGACAGTGAAGTGACCTTGACCAAGACGGTCACTGTGGACAAGGATTTAACATATAGAGGTATCGTTAGGATAGGTGGTCTAATTCGAGTCGATGGCCTGGGAATGGCTGTGGTTGAAAATATGCAAGACTCCAGTGGGAATATGACAGATAACAGTAACCACGATAATGAGGGCTCAATAGGAAACGAGGCTTTCAGTGGCGCGACAGGTAATATTGGTGTCAACGTCGCAGCTGGTGATAATAACGTTCAAGCGAATTCAGCAGCGTTAGCGTCTATCGATGCCGATTTTGCTTTTGGTTCGGGAGATGCGGAGATCTTCAGTCAGCAATCGAGTATGGATAACTTAGTCTTCAATTACGGCTCCACGAATACCTCATCTATTTCAGGTGCTGCATTTGCAGGTGCTGCGGGTAATATCGGTGTCAATGTTGCTTCGGGGAATAATAATGTACAGGCTAACAATATGGCCTTGTCATCCTACAGCGGAAATCTTGGTGAAGCATCTGTTTCTAATGTGCAGATGGTCAGTGATAATCGCACATTCAACGAGGGCGTGGTAGAAAACACGGTGGAGGATGTGACTATTGATTTAGTTTTGGAGGGAGTGGGTAGCTTCAGTGACTCTTCAGGCGGCAGTCACAGTCGTAGCGGTGGCGGTGGCTTTTCTGAAGCGGGTGACTTAGAACTAGAGGGTACCATAACTGGTCAATTGCCTTTATTTATTGCAGCCGTGATTCAGAAGACTAGCAATAGTGCTTCTATATCCGGAACCTCGTTTGCGGGTGCTAGCGGTAATATTGGCGTCAATATGGCCTCTGGTACAAACAACCTGCAAGTAAATAACCTTGCTTTAACCTCTATCTCAGCTGCTGGCTCGATTGTAT
This sequence comes from Shewanella sp., assembly GCA_037132815.1. Taxonomy (GTDB): domain Bacteria; phylum Pseudomonadota; class Gammaproteobacteria; order Enterobacterales; family Shewanellaceae; genus Shewanella. Next base: position 31,025 of record JBAHZX010000137.1, on the reverse strand, counting down.
CTGAATAACACTCAGGGTGATTTCTTGGGGGGGAAGTCTCCCTCCTTTTTTACTGAGTGAAGCAGATGAATACTTATTTTAAATATACGCTAAATATCTTATTGGTTGTCTCGATATCTATACCAGTGTCCTGTGCGCTTGCTGCTGAGGTAGTACTCGACGGTTTAGTCAGGGGAATGGGGAGTTATAGCAAAGAGATACAGAGTATTCGAGAACGGCGTTTCGAATATGTAATCGAGCAGAAAACCGATTTTTCCTGTGGTGCAGCAAGCCTTGCTAGCATACTCAAGTTTGCCTATGGCATGGATGAGGTCACTGAGCAAAGTGTACTACTCGGTATGCTGGAATCGGCTGATATCGAAGTGGTAAAGCAACAAGGATTCTCCTTGTTAGATATGAAGCATTTTCTTATCTCCCGAAAATTTCGGGGGCGGGGATATAACATTAACAATGATGAGCTGAAGCTACTGAAAATTCCTGCAATTGTATTGCTCAATGATACTGGCTACCACCATTTTGTGGTGCTTAGGCGGGTGGAAGATGGGTTGATTTACCTTGGAGATCCAGCGCTTGGAAATAGGATTATGAGGTTGGAGGAGTTTGTGGAAAAGTGGAACCAGGTGGTATTTGTGGTTATTGGTCAGGAATACGATAAGCAAAATCCACTGCTGCAACCCAGAGCAAGATTAACTTATCGGACCTTGTCTATACCCAAGCCATTAACAGATGCAGAGCTAATGGAATTTGGATTCGCTTATTCAGATATGTTGTAGGACTTGTTTATCTTTCTATCTTGAATTTTTCTCAATAGACTCGCTGCAAAAACAATCATGACAGGTCAACAGGCCCTTGGAGGAGGAAGAATGAAATATTTATGGATGGTTTGTTTATGCGCGGCAGTGGTGTTGCCGATTAAAGCATCAGAGCTTAATCTTGATTTTACTCAACAAAAATTAGCATTGTCCGATGAGATGTTGGCAACGATGAGAGGGAAGTTCACTCAGAGTGGACAAAATTACTACTTTGGTCTGCAAATGAGAACCCAGTATATAACCGCCGGAGGAGTGTTAAGGCAGGTACAGATGCAGGTTGAGTTGAATTTACAAGGAGATGCTCCGACGGCGAAAGTGACGATTGATGAGCCTGTGACTGTTTCGGATAAATCTTCAATTTCCCTGACTAGTTTTGGGCAGCAGAGCGGCTTACAACAAAGGATTCAGATTGCAGGAAATAGCAATAACGCAATCAATGATATGGATATTGGTGAGGGCCGATTATTAAGTCTAAGCGGCCCCCAGCTTGATGTGGGCCAAATATTGCTCAGCTCTGATGAGCAAGTGCTGTTTTCGACGCATGCAGGTGGGCTAGGTTATAGGATTTCGCTGCCCGGTGGGGGAGCCACACAAGGGATTGTTAACAATAATGGTAATGGTCAGCTAATACAGTCTATCGACATAGGAGGTGCTTTTCATGGTGTGAGTAATCAGGTGATTATTCGCTATCAAGGTGTCGATATCGGTAGCTATCACAATCAAGTAATGACGCAGAAAATCAATGATCTGATTATGTTGGGAATTTAGGATGTGACGGTAAACAGCAAGGACTATTTAATGAAATTGAACAAAACAAATATCAGGATTTTGATTGTTTTATCACTACTGGGCTGGTGTTTAAATACAAGTGTTGCACAGGAATTAAGCGCTCAGACTAAAGCTGTCGAGGAACGGGAGATTGCTCAGTTAAAACATCAACTCATATTGCTCAATAAGCAGATAAAACAGCAGCAACAGACAATTAATCAGATTGCTCGGCAAGTATTAATCAAGGAAGCTGATTTAAAGAGTCAGCAGAACGATAAAAACACCCACCAACAAGCCACTGTTAATAGGCCGACTGCAACGAATAGACAGGTGAACACAAGTTCACAAACGGTATCGAACAGCAGTGCTGAAAATAAAAAGTCACCTGATAGAGGCCGCAGTACGGAGGATGTGCTGCTGGAAACTCATAATGTATTTGATCGACCACTCACTGTTGAGACTTCTTTTACTTACAGTTATTACAGTCGTAAAGACTTGGTATTAAGAGGTTTTTTGGCTTTAGATGCAATATTTCTTGGTAATTTAAATTTAGATAGGATCCGTTCAAATACAATACAGATGAACCTAGTCACGCGCTATAGTGCGACAGACCGTTGGCAGTTTGAGATGAATATTCCGGTGATGTATCGATGGAATCAATTTGATTCTGTGGGGGAGGGCAACTCGAGTCAACGCTATGAAACTGCCGAAACCGAGGGTGGTGCTATTGGGGATATGAGTATTGCTGCTTATTATCGCTTAATGATAGAGGGGGGGAGCTGGCCTGATATCGTGTGGAATGTCAGAGTGAAAGCACCCACGGGTGAGCATCCATTCGGTATTCCGTTAGAATCCTCTGACACGAGGAATTTAACCTATCCTACTAAGGTTGCTACAGGCTCCGGAGTATGGGGTATTTCTACTGGTTTCAGTATTGCGAAAACCTATGACCCTGCCATTGTTTTCTTTAATCTTAACTATGGTTGGTCATTGCCTGAAGAATTTGGTGATTTGTCAGCTTTAGAGGGAAATTCTCCCGGTGAGATAGATTTGGGAGATTATGTCGATTATAGCGTAGGTCTTGCATTTGCCGTGTCAGAGAAAATGAGCGTGGGGATGAGCTTTAACCAAAGGTTTTATACTAAAACCAAGCAGAAACTATCTGGTTTTGCTTGGGAAGATATTCCTCGCTCAGATACTAATACGGCGACTTTAAGCATAGGAGCTACCTTAGCTTTAAGCGATTCACTCTCAATGGTGACTAATATTGGCGCAGGGTTAACCGAAGACTCTCCCGATTATCAGGTGAGCTTGCGTTTCCCGTATCGTTTTTAATTATTGATTTAGTAACGGCTTATGCCGACTGGTATTACATCATCAAGGATTGCAGTGATTCTTGGCTGCTGAAGCGCTTGGTGAAGAAGTCCAGAAATACACTGATGTTGGTGGCCAACTGTCGTCGGCTTGAATAAATACCATAAACTTTAAATGCCTCTATGGGCCATTCCTGAAGAATAGGCACTAGAGTGCCACTGGCTAGTTCATTTTTGCATACTGAGTTTGATAACATAGCAATGCCAAAATCATCCATGGCCAGCTTTTTCACCATTACTGCACTGTTTACCCTGACTTTACGTTTGAAGCTGACCATGGTTTTTCTGGCGCCTTTGCCCAGAGGCCAGATGGGAGCTGAGCGTGAGGTACCCAGCAAGATGCCATGGTGATGAGCTAGCTCTTGCGGTGTCGCTGGGGTACCATTGGCTTTTAAGTAACTTGGACTGGCGACTAAAATAGGTTGGCGCTCGAACAGGAGCCGGGCCACTAGATCAGATGACTGCAGTGGACCATATTTTATGGCGATGTCATAACCTTCTCCGACTAGACCCACTTCGCTGTCGGTAAACTGCACGTCCAGCTCTACATTAGGGTAGAGACGCATAAAACTGCTACATAGGTTGGCGATAAGCTCTTGGCTGAATGAGACTGGAATCGCGATGCGTAGAGAGCCAGAAACATCGTTATTGGTGTTTTCTATGGTGGCTTTGGCTGCCTCTATTTCATCACGAATGCTGATACAATGCTGATAAAAGAGCGCACCTACTTGAGTGAGGCTCAAATTTCGAGTATCTCGCTGTAGTAACCGTACGCTCAGCTGCTCTTCTAATTGAGCCACTTTACGACTTATGGTTGATTTTGGCATGCCTGTTTCGCGAGCGGCTTGAGAGAAACCTTTGGCTCTAACTACTGCAGCAAACAGCATCATACCGTTAAGATCTGGCATATTTTTATCACTGTCTCATATATGGAACAAAGCGTCTAAGCTAGTTTAATGGTATTTAACACCTTAACAAAGTTATATTTACTGGCTAACAATAGTAGAGGCTAAGCAGAGGTTCAACGATGACTAAAAAAAATCAGCCCAAAAACAAGACTCAGGCTCAATCTGCCGACCCGCTTTTTTTGAAAGCAGAACATCTGGCACAAAATTTTTCACTGTTTCCTGAACACAGCAAACAGAGCCTAGCCGAAGAGATCAAGGGTCTCTTGGGTGAAGAAACTATTCAATCTAACTTGAAAGAGTTGGAGCAACTTGATGTCGATGGTTATGTCACTAAGGTGATTCAACCCACGTTAAATAAAAATCGTGTGGGTGCTAAGCGGATGATTGCCGATCTTAAAGGCAAGCTTATTATCGAGAACCATCAAGGGCCTTTTTATAGTGCTGAGATCGAATTAGACTTCGGTACTCGCACTCGCCGTATTGGTTTTATTGCACAAGAACGTAACACTAACAACGGTGCCTGGATGCCAGAGCATCACTTGGAAGCAAGTAAGGCCATTCGAAAATTTGCCGAACTGTCTATGCCTATCATCTATCTTATCGACACTCCAGGTGCCGATGCAGGTGAAGTGGCTAATAGTCAGAACCAGGCTCACTGTATCTCTAAGGCCATTGCTGAGAGTGCTAATGTCGATGTGCCTACCGTAGGCATTGTTATTGGTGCTGGATACTCGGGAGGGGCGATTCCACTCGCTGCAGCCAACATATTATTGTCACTGCGTGACGGGATTTTTAATACCATTCAGCCTCAGGGTCTGCAAAGTATTGCTCGTAAGTACAACTTGTCATGGCAAGAGTGTGCGAAATCAGTCGGTGTTGCACCCGAAGAGTTATATAGTTCGGGATGTATTGACGGTATTATTGATTTTTCTCCTGTTGATAAAGATGAGCGTCAGCATAACCTTCGCCGCGCGATTATCAGCAGTATCGAAGCGGTTGAAAATGCAGCCGTACAGTTCGTGAGAGAATCCAAAGATCTGCGTGAGCACTATGATCGTAGTTTGATCCGATTTTTAAATCCATCTAAGAACCTTGAAGCACTTGAGCATCACGCTGAGCTTGCGGTGGCTAACAACCCAACAATGCACCTTAACTTATTTGGTAGTTCATACCGTTACTTGCGTTACTTAACGCTTCGTAGCCGTATTCAGTCTATCTCACAAGAGCAGTATGGTCGCTTGTCTAAGGTGAGTGTGCCTGAAGGTGATTTACTCGCGCGTATTCAGCAAGAGCAGGACCGCGTGTTCCAGTCTTGGTTATCTAATCCGGATAAACTGGTTTATGACGAAGAGTTAAACAAACTTTGGGTTAACTTTTCTGCTAAGCGTGACGAGGTTTCTACCGAACGGAACATGCTGACCCGTTTGATCTTGGGTGAGCCCAAGGAGAACTATAAGAAAGCCCGTAAGGCGCTTATCTTCAATATCAGCTGGTCGTTGTTTCATCGTTGGAAAGGCAATGCCGAGAACAACTTCAAAGGCCTGATTCAGTACCTAGAAACACTTCCATCTGAAGTGACTCAAGCAGATTGGCCTGAGTTAAATAAGCTCACAGTGTTAGATGTGGTCGTTCACGACGAACTTCGTGAAGACTTTATTTGGCAGTGCCACAATATTCTCATTTTCAACGCACTTTATGACAATGTCGTCGGTAACTTAGCCTCTATTGCTAAAGAAGCCATGATGTCGAAGAGTCTGTCACGTACCTCCGTTGATAACTTGCTCCACAGTTCAATTGACCGTGCGTTATCGACTCAAGATGTTGCGAATGATAAGAGTAAATTCTACAAGTGGCTCAAGTACTTCATGGCTCAGTCCAATAGAGCGGAGCTGCTGACTAAGACTGAACAATGGAAGAGTGTTGGTTTTCCTCAGTTAAACGACAGTTTATTCGTGATTTTGACTTATTTCTTCGAGCGTCTATTACCAGAGTATTTCGCCAGTGAAGAGGAAAGTGGAGAATACACCGGTGCGATTAACCCTGTACGTATCGGTCGCCGTAAAGATTTTTGGAACCGTCTTACCATGGGGTATCAGGATCTTTTAATTCAGAAAGTACTGCGTGATGAGAAGCGTGCCGGTAAGATGGGATGGCAAAACATTATTGATAAGTTTTTCACTGATTTTGGTGAGATCAATGGCGATAAGATGTCTGCTAACTTGCTTAACTTCCCTGGTTTTCGTCTTTCTATCGAAGATGCTTTAGATAAAGGTATTCGTCCTTGTGGCCTCATCACAGGTATGGCGGATTTTGAGCGTAACGGCCAGCAGATGCGCGTTGGTGTCGCCGTGTCAAACATAGCATTTCAAGCGGGCGCTTTTGATATGGCCAGTGCTGAAAAGTTCAGTGCGTTATTGATTGAGTGTGCTAAACGTAAGCTTCCTGTTATCTGTTTCATCAGTTCAGGTGGTATGCAGACGAAAGAAGGGGCTGCAGCACTCTTCTCTATGGCTGTGGTCAATGATCGGATCACCCGCTTCATTCGTGATAACGAGCTACCAGTATTGATGTTTGGTTTTGGTGATTGTACCGGTGGTGCTCAGGCAAGTTTCGTGACCCACCCATTAGTGCAAACATATTACCTATCGGGCACTAACATGCCGTTTGCGGGCCAGATGGTTGTTCCAGCTTACCTGCCATCGACTGCGACTCTGTCGAATTACTTGTCGAAGGTACCAGGTGCGATGAGCGCCTTGGTGGTTAACCCATTTAGTGACACTATTGATGACCAATTAGGCAGTATCGATCCTCTGATGCCTAAGCCTACGGTTCAGATTGGGAATGTGATTGCTAATGCCCTGTCGACTTTAGTGCCTGAAATGATGGCTACCGATGAAGAGATTGTTCAGGATGATCCTCGTGAACTCATGAAGCCGATCAAGAAGGTGTTGATTCATGCCCGTGGTTGTACTGCGGTTAAGCTCATTCGTAAGGCCCATGATAACAATATCGAAGTTGTTCTCGTCGCATCGGATCCGGATATGACTTCGGTACCCGCCGATATGCTTTCGGGCAACGATAAACTGGTTTGTATTGGTGGCAATACTTCAGATGAAAGTTATCTCAATGCATACTCTGTGCTTAAAGTGGCTGAATATGAAAATGTCGATGCCTTGCATCCAGGTATAGGTTTCTTATCTGAAAGCCCTCAATTTGCCGCTCTTTGTGTCAACAATGGCGTTAACTTTGTCGGACCGAGCGTGCATAGCATGACGACCATGGGTAACAAATCAAACGCGATTAAGACCTCTCAGGCTAATGGTGTTCCAGTTGTTCCTGGAAGTCATGGTATCTTGAGCAATGCAGAGCAAGCAGTAAATGTGGCGAATGAAATCGGTTACCCAGTTCTGCTAAAAGCGGTACAGGGCGGTGGTGGTAAAGGTATTCAAGTTGTTGAGCGTCAAGGGGACATGATTAGCTTGTTCCAACAGACCGCGACCGAAGCGGCAGCGGCATTTGGTAATGGTGATCTCTACCTTGAAAAATATGTGACTTCATTGCGTCATATTGAAGTACAGCTTTTGCGTGATAAATTTGGTAATACTAAGGTTTTGGGTATCCGTGACTGTTCGGTTCAGCGTAATAATCAGAAAGTGGTCGAAGAATCTGGTTCGACCATGTTGCCGGCAGAGCTGAAAGAGAGAGTGCTCGAATATACGCTTTCTTTGGGGAATGCGACAGATTACATGGGGGCAGGGACGGTTGAATTTATTTATAACTTAGATACTAACGAAGTTTACTTTATGGAGATGAATACTCGTCTTCAGGTCGAGCATCCGGTTACCGAAGCAACATCGGGTATCGATATCGTTAGTGCTGGTTTTGATATTGCGGCGGGTCGTTCGATTGAAGATCTGGTACCGCAAGACAAGGGTTATGCAATCGAAGTTAGAGTTACTGCCGAGAAAGCAGCATTGGACAGCAATGGCATACTTCAATTGTTACCACATCCTGGTATGATCACCGAATATGTGATGCCTGAGCGTGACGATATAGAGATAATCTCTATCGCTGAGGCGGGTAAAGAGATTTCACCTTATTATGATAGTCTGATTGCTCAGATAATTTGTCGTGGTGAGAGCCGTGAAGATGTGATTAATAAACTGCACGATTACCTCGCCGATCACGTGATTATTAAAGGGATTGCGACTAACATTCCACTTTTGACTCGTATATTTAAAGATGGCACTTTTAACGAAGGTGTGTACGACACGAACTACCTGCCTCGTCTGATGGCTGAGCTAGACGTACCAGAGTTGATTGCCGAGATGGAAGACGCTGCGGAAACGGTTGGCGTCGATACTGCTTCACTGCGCGTCGGTGAGAGTAACGAGTTAAAAGTGATGGCTCAAGGTGCGGGTATCTTCTATACTTCACCAGCCCCTGGCGAGGCCGATTTTGTTAAAGAAGGCGATATTGTTACTACAGACCAAACTTTAGCGCTTACAGAAGCAATGAAGATGTTCTCTCAGCTCACTTTAGGGGGTTATAACCGCCCAGGTGCGATTTTGTATCCTGAAGATAAAAAATATCGCATCGAACGAGTACTTAATAGCAATGGTCAGCAAATTTCTCAAGGTGATCTTCTGTTTGTGGTATCGCCAGTCGAAAGCTAGTGGTTTATCGCGTACTGCGCTTTAAGCGCAATTGAATGTAAAATTCCCATCATATGTGATGGGAATTTTTTAAAGCCTAGCGTTTATCAATTGGTCTAACTGTATTCTTTGCTCATCGTTTCGCTTCTGAGGCGATGAGTTTGTCGTAGGTTGTTTAGATAGCCTCATTTTAAGGAACGCTGTCTACTAGCGATTTAGCATCTTCAATTCTAAGCTTAGGGGCTAGTTCGGATCTTGTTCTGAGACTCGGTCTTATACCAAAGGAACTAAAAAGGTGACCAGTCTTAGTTGTTAAAATTAACCCTACCTTCGTTGTGAGTCTTGAAGTGAGAATAACTATCTCCTGCAACTCACGCCTTGTTAGTGATAATTTTTCCTGCGTAATACTTGATCACTTAATTAAGTCCTTTGGTATTAGGTACCGACAAAAAATAAAGATGCTAATGATTAAATAATTGAAACCGTGTGTGGTGATTAGTTAAGTAGCTTGTGACTTTCGGGAAGTTGGCGACGGATCCAGAGGATCAATTTATGTTTCATATTCGGTCCGTCTTCTTTATCGACTGCTAGCGGTTGAATGAGCTTATCAGTCACCAGTAGACGATAGATACATTCGACTTTATCTCTGGGGGAAATTCCTTTGCCAAAATCGTTAAAACCACGCTTTTTAGCATAGCCTACGCCTATTTCCATGGCGAGTTTTAGCAGTTGTGGGTCATGCTTACCTTGCTTCATATGAGGTCTCTCAAAAGGTGTATTGGTCTTTAATCAAAGTACCTTAATTGAATGATATAGCAAGGAGAGGTTTCACGTTTCAACTCCTAAGGTCGAGTGACTAGAATCTAGGAACTTCTATATTTTTAAACTTGAATATCATCTAGTCTTCAATTTCCTATGCTCGACTCTCTGTAAGCTCTTAGCTTGAGTTAAACTTTTTTCTTGACCTCAATTGATTATCGATAAATTAAAGCTAGGTCTACAGACCTGTTTGACGCCTTAAAGCCTCCAATTTGATGCGTTATAACATGCTGTTTTAACTGAGTTTATTATTGTTGGTTTCTTTTGGTTTGAGTGTTAGTCTTCAGTTATGGTAACTGATTTCATGTAGCAAGAGGCGTTAATTGAATAGAAAAAATAAGGTGTTCGAAGGGGTTAACTTTAGTCATCAGGACATAAGTAATTCACATTTTGAGCAGTGTAAATTTAATAACTGTAATTTTAACCATACAGATCTCAGTGACAGTCATTTTGTTAACTGCTCATTTATAGAGCAAGGTGCCGTGAGTGGTTGTGGTTTTGAATACACTAATTTACAAGATGCGAGCTTCAAAAATTGTCAGTTATCTATGGTTAATTTCAAAGGTGCTAATTGCTTCGGCGCCGAATTTAGGAATTGTGACTTGAAAGGGGCTAACTTTCTCAAGACGTGTTTTGCCAATCAGATAAGCAGACAAATATATTTTTGCTCTGTATATATCACGGGGTGTAACTTGTCTTATGCTAATTTTGAGCGGCAATGTATCGAGAAGTGCGATTTATATGAAAACAAATGGACGGGTGCAAATTTGTATGGAGCTTCGTTGAGAGGCTCTGATTTGAGTCGAGGTGAGTTTTCCAGTGACGTTTGGGGTCAGTTTAATCTAAGGGAGTGCGATCTTTCTCATGCAGAACTATATGGTTTAGATCCGAGAACGGTGGATCTGAGCGGCGTTAAAATCTGTATGTGGCAGCAGGAACAATTACTTGAGCCGCTTGGATTGATTATTGTACCTGACTAGTTTGCAACAAATAGGTTAATAAAAAACCACCTCGAAAGGTGGTTTTTGCATTTAAACTCGCAATTTCAAACTTATTTATTCAAGCCTATTTATTCGAGAAAATATTCTCGACTAGCTGCTGTTTGTTCTCAGCCTGAGGAACATGACATTGGTTACAGTTGTAGTATGTCTTGTCCAACGTGTTGTCGGCAAGCAGGTGAGATGCATCTATCTCTGTTGCCTTCATGCGTTTAGCTTTAGCTGGGCTGTGGCAGTTCATACAGCTGTTTTTCGTTAGGGTTATTGGATATCCAGTTTTATGGGGGGTCAAAGGAGGCTGATGAACAAACGTACGTTCGATAGCCTTACCACTCCTGGGGTAAGTTGGCATTGCATCGGCGGCGCGCACTTCAGTGATCTCAGATTGACCAAGAGAGGCGACATTAATAGGCTCGGCTTGAGTGCCTGCTTGTTGTCCCGAGCATGCATTGAGCATAAATAGCATAACTACAGCAGTAAGTAATTTTTTCATTTTATCTCCTAGGGGACGAGTAAGGGCCCGTCCTCTGTGTAGGTCTTGAGTCTCTATTGTTATGTAGAGTGATTCATCTAATTAGACTTTCATCACCTTGACAGGACACTTCTTGAAGTCCGTCTCTTTAGAGAGAGGATCCGTGGCGTCCAATAACAACTTGTTGACCAGTTGGCGTGCGTCGAAGAATGGCATAAATGCTACGCCTCTTGGTGGCTTGTTGCGGCCCTTAGTCTCTACACGTGTCTTGATTTCACCACGAGGTGAGGCAACGATGACTTCATCACCACGCTTAACCCCACGAGCTTTTGCGTCTTCAGGGTGAAGGAAGATCTGTGCGTCAGGGTAGGCACGATATAGCTCAGGGACTCGAGCCGTCATGGAGCCGGTGTGCCAATGCTCAAGCACGCGACCAGTTGATAGCCATAGGTCGAATTCTTCGTTTGGCTCTTCTGCTGCAGGCTCATAGGGGAGGGCAAAAATCACAGCCTTACCGTCAGGCTTGCCGTAGAAGTTGAAACCTTCACCAGCCTTAACATAGGGGTCGCTACCTTCAACAAAGCGGCGCAGAGTTTCTTTGCCGTTTATGACAGGCCAGCGTAAACCGCGAGTCTCGTGATAAGTATCAAAATCGGTTAAATCGTGATCGCGACCATGTCCAAACTTGGCGTACTCTTCGAATAAACCTTTTTGTAGATAGAAGCCAAATGCCTCAGATTCATCGTTTAGCTCGGCTTTACAATCTGAAATTGGGAACTTATCGACTTCACCGTTGGCAAAGAGCACATCATAGAGTGTCTTATCAGCTAGTTCTGGTTGTTTTGCGATAAGTTCGCTTGGCCAAACCTCAGAAACTTTGAAGCGCTTAGAAAACTCAACTAATTGCCAAAGATCAGACTTCGCACCTTCAGGTGGTTTAACTTGCTGATGCCACATTTGAGTTCGACGCTCAGCGTTACCATAAGCGCCCTCTTTTTCTACCCACATTGCTGTAGGTAGAATAAGGTCGGCGGCCATGGCCGAGACAGTTGGGTAAGGATCTGAAACAACGATGAAGTTTTTCGGGTTACGGAAACCTGGCAAAATCTCTTCATTGATATTAGGACCAGCTTGTACGTTATTAGTACACATGGTCCAATAACAGTTTAGCTTGCCGTCTTTGAGCATACGGCTTTGAAGTACAGCGTGATATCCCGGCTTAGGTGGGATCGTGCCTTCTGGAAGCTGCCACAGTTTTTCAGTAATAGCTCTGTGCTTTGGATTCTTAACTACCATGTCGGCAGGAAGACGGTGAGAGAAGGTACCTACTTCACGGGCAGTACCACAAGCAGATGGTTGACCGGTTAGCGAGAACGGACTGTTACCTGGTGTCGAAATCTTACCTGTCAGTAGGTGGATGTTGTAGAGCATGTTGTTTGCCCAGACACCACGAGTGTGCTGGTTAATCCCCATGGTCCATAAACTCATCACTTTGATCGATGGGTCGGCGTAAGCTTTGGCCATCTCTTCGAGTTTCTCAGGCTCAACACCACTCATTTTCGCGGCATACTCGAGGGTATAAGTGCTGACAAACTTGGCATACTCATCGAAGCTGATAGGTGTTGATGAACCTTTACCTGGGTTTTTGGCTTTTTGCTCGAGTGGGTGCTCGGGACGCAGTCCATAACCAATATCAGTGGTACCCAGTACAAATTTAGTGTGTTTGCTGACGAACTCTTTATTAACGGCATCATTTTGGATGATGTAGTTGGCGATATAGTTCAAGATCACTAGATCAGATTGAGGACGGAATACCATGGCATTATCGGCTAAGTCGAAGCTACGATTCTGGAATGTAGACAGTACATGCACACGACTGGTAGGGCTGCTTAAACGACGATCAGACAGACGAGCCCACAGGATGGGATGCATTTCAGCCATGTTCGCGCCCCATAGCACGAAGTGATCGGCAGCCTCTAAATCATCGTAACAGCCCATTGGCTCATCAATACCAAAGGTACGCATGAAGCCCCCTACGGCCGATGCCATACAGTGACGAGCATTAGGATCTATATTGTTGGTGAGAAAACCTGCCTTGTGTAGTTTAGAGGCGGCGTAGCCTTCCCATATCGTCCACTGACCAGAGCCGAACATGCCAACAGCGGTAGGACCTTTGGTTTTTAAAGTGTGCTTCCACTTTTCTGCCATGGTATCTAAGGCGGTATCCCAGCTCACCGGTGTGAACTCACCTTCCTTATCATATTTACCATTGGTCATACGCAGCAGCGGCGTGGTCAGACGATCCTTGCCATACATTATCTTGGATAGGAAGTAGCCTTTGATACATTTTAGGCCCTTGTTCACTGGGCTTTCAGGGTCACCTTGTGTGGCTACAACTTTACCATTCTTGGTTCCGACCAAAACGCTACAACCCACACCACAAAAGCGGCATGGGGCCTTATCCCACTTGATATCGTCCTTTTGCTCAGCGGCTTCGACTATCCTCACTGGCAAAGTGACGCCAACAGCTGTTGCAGCGGCAACAGCGGCGTTGGCTTTCAGAAACTCGCGACGGCTAATGCTCATGGTGTTCCTCACTTTTTTCTATTGTTAATTTAATGGTTATCTTGAATTAGATTCTATATTTACTTGGATTCTAAGTTATCGACTTGGTGGTAGACTAAGCTGCTACTAAGTACACCTTCCAAGGCATTGATGGCTTCGACGTTATCTAGAATAGATTTTTGGGTTTCCCCCTCTAAAGTGACCACAAATTTGCCTTGTTCGGTAACAGCATGGATATCCGTACCTGGGAGAGTATTAATTTGGGTTTCAACCTGAGAAATAGCCTTAGGTGCAGCGTGCACAACTAGGCTGGTAATATGGTATTCCTGACTCATCAGTTTGTTTACCTTCAATCAGAGAGAGACAGATAGCACTTGGGGACTGGTTTAGTGGATCTAACTGTCAAAGTATTTATCGAGTTTAGACCACAAAAAAAGTGTGGGTATACCTAACAAGAGGTATTGAGGCTGTTTGTAGATCGAGATCATCTTTTTCTATGTGATCTAACTCCCAGTTTAAAAAATAACCATATAATTGAGCAATTCCTTAATAATTAAACTAGAGAGAGATCAAATAATTTAGACTAGGGTCATTAAAGTAACGCATTGGTAATGATAACTATTATCACATTTTTGATATTTATAAGTATTAATTATTTAATCTAGATTACGAATTAGATGGGCAATAGTGACATGCTAGCATTGTTGAATATCTGCGGTTAATAGCCTGTCAGTTCCATATAGCCCTTACCTTTATGGCTGCCTGAAACTATTACTGGCCCTTCCCAGTAACTGACACTCAAAGGCATGCTGGCATCAGCGTTCAGGGCTCGAGTATGGATATTTATCTCTTCAGAGGGGATAGATACATTCCAGGCCACTGGATAGTGCTTCGAGTCGACCTTGTGCCAGCTTGCGACGTTAAGTTGAATATCTTGGGAGGCTATATTACGCCCACTGCCATCGGCAAACATTCTTCGGCCACTATAGAAAGGAGCGTGATCTTTAGACTGAGCTCTAAGTTGGAACAGCATTAAGGTTGAATCGTCGTCTAATCTCAGAGCAAACCAGTCCCAGCCCGCTTGAGCCTTATTGAGCAGTTGTGAGCTCCATTCTCTGTCTAACCAAGCATTTCCACTCACCAGGTGTTCAACTCCATCAAAACTGACCGTGCCGGAGACAGAGATAAAAGGCTGGCTGTAATAATGGGAGGCCACAGAGCCATCGGCGCTTTTTATGCTATAGCCTTTTTCTCCCTGAAGTTGATAGGGCGCGCTGGTTTGCAGGGTCAACTGATAACTAAACTGCTCGGCATCAACTTTAAGCCTAGCAGGGAATAAGTCTTTTTTTGTGCCGCTCCACTGCCAATCATCTATTTTTATGGTAAGGGGGTTGGCTGAGACATCAGCGAGTCGTGGGTGGCGTCTTGACCATCTCTCCTCGGCGAAGTGTGATGTCTTGCTAGTGATGGCTACATGGGTCATAAATACTTGATTACTGTTCCAGTCTGAAGCGCTGACCCTAGTTGATGAAGCGGACTTTTCCGGTACTAAGGCGATGCGAAACTGGGTCCACTGCAGTCCTAATTCACGACCTTCTTCGGTCTCTAAATTCGCCGTGAGATACCACCACTCCTGACGAAAGTCATCATGAGAGAGATGATCTATGGGAAAAGTGATCTTTCTTTGTTTATCAACGGCAGTATAGCCTGCAGTAGTACCGTCTAATAGGCTCGCTATAGATGGCGATTTCGAAGGTTTAGAACAGGCTGTAAGCGTGATAATAGTTAGCGTGCAGAGTGTTATCAGGATTTTGTTAAACATCATATTACTTCTCTTTGTAGGCTAGAGATCAGAGGACGTTTAGTTTGCATATACAGAGGAAAGGCAACGGCCAATAAGCTGGAGAGCAGTGCTAGGGCAACTATCTGAGCATAGGCAAACCAGTCCCACGTCATGGAAATGCTCCAACCAAAAGCTTGCAGGGTGATCTTATTGATCAGTAGATAACCTAAAATGGCCCCAGTTGGTAGGGCGACGAGGCAGGTAAACAGTACAATAATCGACATCTGAGTGAAGACGAGCGTGGTGAGTTGCCGGCGATTAACCCCCAAGGTGTAGAGCCTAGCCATCGGCGCCATTCTTGCCTGAGTCAGCATAAAGCAGGCACTGAATAGGCCAATAGCTGCTACGAGAAGGGTTAAGGTATTCAATACCTGAGTGATAGAGAAGGTGCGCTTAAACATGATGAACGCATGTTGTTTAATCTTTTCCTGACTGAAAATCATGGCGTCGGGTATCGAGAACTCTTGTTGTAACTCTTGTTTTAATTTTTCTGTATCTCCGCGAATGTTTATGGCCAGACTCAGGGGTATTTTTGGAAATCCATTTGCTTGCCAAGTCTCGGGGGAGATGATGATCTCGCCATAAGGGTTACCGTAATCATAAAACACCCCTACCACGGTAAATTTGCTGTCTGGTATTTGCTGTAATTCAATAGTATCCCCTAAATCAAGGTGTAGCTTTATGGCGAGGGGTTCGCTGATAAGTACACGCTTGTTAGCAAAAAAATCTGGCCACATATTCTCGATAGTTTCTTTAAACACGATGGCCTTGGTTAAGGATTGTTTGTCTCGAGTGATGATATTGATTGGCAGTTTGTCTTGTTTACTGCTTAGGCTCCACTGTTTATAGAGGGCATCTACATGCTTATGTTTATTCAAGAAAGCTTCAACTTCAGCCATTTGATTTGACGTTGGCCTAATATAGAGTTCGGCGTGGAGCCTAGCATCGAGCCAGTTTTTCAAGGTGTTCTCGAAGCTACCCACTAAGGTGTTCATGGATATATTGGCTGTCAGGGCTAATAGCATGGCCATCATAGCCAATGACAGTGGGGCGATTAGCTCCTTAGTCTCGGCAATCTGGTAATGTAATAAACCCTTAGGGGTTAACTTTAATAACTGGTTGACCATAAATGCCAGAGACCAAGGCAGGGTTAAGGGAATGGCAATGATCACCAGTCCAAGTAAAGCCATGGTATAGCGATAGTCTTGGCTAAAGGGCATTAATACCGATGCCACTAGCCCGAGTGTGATAGCAATCATTAATTGATATCGATAGATTTTATCGGCACTTCTTTGTTGGGTGAAGTGGGTCGAATTTCCAGTTAGGGGCTGGCGGATTAGCTCCATTAATAAGGACATTGAGGCTGCCATAGCAGCGAAAAAGGTCAGCCCTATTGCTTGAAATAGCCAGCTCCATTGCCAGTGCCCTGGAAATATTTGAGCGCCATAAAGCTGTTCCAGAGTGACCGAAACCATGGGTTGTAACCAGTGACTGAGTTGTAGTCCAAGCATAAAACCTATGATAGAGCCAATGATGACGAGTAACAGAAGTTCAATGCACAGGGCCAGCATTAATGAGGATTTGTCCATGCCTTGTTGTTGAAGCTGTGTTAATAACCTTTGTCTTTTTAGTAAGCTATAGCGAACCCCGTTATAAGCAATAAACAGACCTACCACGAAGGCTAATAGGCTCATGGCGGTTAAGTTAAGGTGAAAACTCTCGGTGAGGGCGGTAAGGCCATCGCCATTATCACTTTCAATCAAGATACCTCTATTGCCAATAATCTGATTGAGTAGTTTTTTAGAGTGAGTGATTTCAGAAAAAAGAGCGATATAACTGAGCGCATTGGGTTGATTGAGTATGCGCTGGGCTAGAGAGATATCCATTAATAATTGTGAACCTAAGTTACTGGCATCATCTAAGGCTATGATTGTTATCTTAACGCCCTCGAGTACCAAGTTACCGTCTTGGGATATTTGTTCAGCCAAAGACTTGCTTGCTAACACTATGGGCGCACCGGATAGGATCTCTCCGATGGGAATATTTAAAGAGAAAATCCCGCTGCCTATTTTTGCACTCGTTTCATTCAATACTTGGGATGTTGGGCCCGAGGTGAGGGCCGCAATGAGGTCGCTGCCCTGAATGCGCCAATGTTTTCCCTTTGAGTCACTGGCCACACCTTGTAACACGGGTAGGCTATTGTTGAAACCGTCGGCGCGAATTTCGAAGTACAGTTTCTCATCCAGATGTTTACTGCCAAGTGGCGGAGTGATAGACCATTTGGCTTGCTGACTCAGTAACTCAGTGACAGAACCATAGCTCTGAATGGCATTTTCATTGGTGGTTCGAACTCCGATCAACAAGGTGACAGCAAGAATAATACCGATACTAATGGCCCCCGCCTGCAGAGGGGCTTGGCGATAATGGGCAAAGAAGATCCCAAGGCAGAGTCGAGTCATTCGGATGAGTTTGGTATTACTCATAAATTTTGCCATTATTCAGATGCCAACATCGCTGCATGAATTCAGCACATTCTTTGCTATGGGTGACCATAATGATGCAAGTGTCCTGCTCTGCTGCCAATTCACATAAGAGCTTCATTACTTCTAAGCTGGCGATTTGATCTAAATTGCCGGTGGGTTCATCAGCCAACAGCAGTCTGGGTTTATGGGCCAGTGCCCGCGCGATAGCGACTCGTTGTTGTTGACCACCAGATAAAGATTCAACATGGCGCTTGAGTAATGGCCTCAGATCTAAGCTACCGACTAAGTGATCGCACCAAGTGTTCCAATCTAATCCATTGAGTCGGAGTGGGAATGCAATGTTATCTTCGACATTTAGTGGGGTAAGCAGGTTAAATTGTTGAAATATTACGCCTAAAGAAACTTGCCTGAAATGACTCCACTGATTATCGCTCCAGGTGTTTGTGTCATTGCCCAGTAGGCTCAGTGAGCCCGCACTGAGACGTTCAAATCCAGCAATTAAATTCAACAGGGTGCTCTTGCCACTTCCACTTGCACCAGTGAGTGCAATGGTGTCACCTTGGTTGAGCAGCAGGTCGAGTTGGTCAAGGACTTTATGACTGACACTTCCATCGATAAATTCTTTAGTGATCTTTTGCAGTTGAACTATTTGTGCTGTCATAAGGTTCCATTTCTCAAAGCTAGTTCCATTGCCGTTAATCATTTAGTGAGTCACTGATCATATCAAATCATACATTATTTTTAACCAAGATCCGCTGACCTTATACAGAGCTAAGCTAGCGGCACTGATGATTAGTCTACCTTAGAGGTAAGAGGTTGGATACAAAGTATAATTTGAATTACTTATTTTAATAGGTAAACTGTCCCCCTGCACATTTTTTGAGTTGTTCACTCGTCATTTTTAGCCCGTATTAAAGGGAACCCTCTATATTGATGGATATTACAATGACCCATGCCATCCTGTTACTGGTGACAGGTTTTTTTGCGGGTATCATCAATACTCTTGCTGGTGGTGGCTCGAACCTAACTTTACCCGCTTTAATGGTGATGGGCATGCCTGCGGATGTTGCCAATGCTACCAATCGAGTTGGTGTCTTTATGCAGTCCATGGTTGCGGTATTTAGCTTTAAGAAACATGGTAAGTTAGACACTGATGATAAGGTGCCTATCCTTATTCCCACCGTTATCGGGGGAGTATTTGGGGCGGCAGGAGCTGCCTATGCACCAAGTGAATGGATTAAGCCTATGCTGCTAGGAACCATGTTGCTAATGGCGCTAGTGATTTTAGTCAAACCTAGCATAATAGCGCCGGAACTTGGTACGCCTGTTAATAAGGTGCACCAGACACCGAGTTCATGGTGGTGGTTAGGTATTGCAGGCTTCTACGGTGGCTTCGTTCAGGCCGGTGTCGGCTTTGTATTGCTGGCAGCATTGGCGGGTTCGCTGAGGTATGACTTAGTGCGAGCCAATGCCCTCAAGATGCTCTGCACCTTAGTTTTTACTTCGGTGGCTTTAGTCCTATTTATGCTGGAGGGACTGATCCAATGGCTACCTGGATTTATTCTTGCTACTGGTGCCATGTTTGGGGCTCGTTTAGCCGTTAAAATGGCTATCAAAGCTAAACCTGAAGCATTGAAGTGGTTTTTGTTTGTTATGACGCTGGTGGGGTGTGTAGCCGCTTATTTTAGTTAGTAATTATGCAGGTTTCAGTGGGGATTTAAAGTGGTTAGGGCACAGGTTCGTAGCTCCAGGCTGAACCTCAACACCTATATCCATGTAGGTGAGGCTTTGACTGATAAATATTAGATGAGCAGTGCTTGTGCATGAGTGTTTAATCTCTATGGGTTTAATTCCCCGGAGCTTGCTACGGGGTTGTGACTTCAAGAAGTGCGCATAAACGCTCTGTTAATAGAATATAAATCACGTTTTTCGCTATTTTTACGACGTACTTCTTCTAAAGCTCGTGTCTCGACGGTATCAAACAACACATTAATTAATCGATTGAAATGTTCATGCATTGCCAGTCGCGCCTCAGACGCATCATTTGTTACTAATGCTTTGTAAATGGCAGAATGTTCACTAAGAGTCTTCTTATTATCCTTGCTACAAACACTGTCATAATCGGTGATGATTTTCTTGCAAGATGCCCGTAATGTCCATAAGTTTTGAAATGAGTTAATCAGTGCACCATTGCGCGTTGCATTGGCAATAATTTGGTGAAACATTTTATCCGCTTCTTCAACATATGACTTATTTTCCATCATAGTTAATGTCTTCTTAAGCTCAACCAGCTCTTCTTTAGTAATGGTCTTGGCTGCAAGCGCTGCAATTTCACCTTCTACTAAAGCACGTGCTTGGGTTAGCTCAAATGCATTGATATTATACGCTGGGTTCGATGTTGGCGTAGAGAGTAATACATACACACCTGAGCCCGTTTTAACTTCAATTTTTTCTCGTACTTCTAGCGCAATAAATGCTTCACGAATTGTGGGGCGACTGACATCAAACTTTTCAGCTAACTCTCTTTCAGGCGGTAAACGACTACCTGGTGCATATTCGCCGTTAACAATAGATGCTTCGATCTCTTCTACAATGTGCCAAAACTTACGCCTATTTTTCATGACTGGCCCTTAACAGTTAAAACCAATTGTATTACATATTAGTTACATAATATCTATTTAGCTAGCCAACGTAAATCCTATTTTGAAATTATTGTACTTGGGCTGATTTTTTATGAGCTTGGCCGCTGCTATTGAATGTCATTGGTAATAACTGTCGGTAATGTTATTTTGAATAATTGGTAATATAAATAGATTGACAAGTGACCTATATATTGGTTAGTTTCTATTCGAATACAAAGTTTTTATTTGACGTTAGAGTTTATATTTCGATTAAAATTAAGACATTAAGATTAATTGTCAAAATCTATATTTGTTACACCGTAGCGCTAACCCATATAAAAAAGAGAGTCACTATGAGTTTTGAAAGCCAAACGATATGGTTCAGGCAGATAATATTTGGCAAAATTTTAAAATTGTATCTAGTAGGTCAATGTAGTCATTATGAATAAAAAGTACTCATCAATCATGAATAAATTCAAACTGGCCGTTATAGCAGGATCATTAACCATCTTAATGCCTTGGCACGCGATGGCTGTAATGCAATCTCATCCGTCTTTGGTGGTTAACCAACAAGATGTAGAAACAATGCGCGCCGCTATCAAGCAACCAGGCGTATTCCAACAGGCTTTTGTCACTAAAAAAACAACAGTTGATAGTTTTTTACTCCAGCCTATCAACGTTCCTATTCCAGTCGATGCTGGCGGTGGTTACACTCATGAACGTCATAAAAAAAATTATCAGCATATGTATGATGCTGGCATCATGTATCAACTGACTAAAGAGGATAAATATGCTGATTTTGTTCGTGATATGTTGCTGCAATATGCTCAACTTTACCCCAAATTACCGCTACACCCAAAACGGAAAAGTCGCAATGTGGGTAAGTTATTTTGGCAAGGTCTTAATGAAGCTGTGTGGCTGGTTTATGCTATTCAAGCCTATGACTTTGTGGTTGACTCTTTATCACAACAGCACAAAGACAAGATTGAAGCTGGGATTATCTTACCGGTAGTGGATTTTCTTTCGGTCCAGTCACCCCATACCTTCAACAAGGTACATAATCACGGCACTTGGGCTACGGCTGCAGTGGGAATGACAGGCTTTGTTCTTGATAAACCAGAATTAGTTGAGGTTGCACTACTCGATTTAGAAAAATCAGGTAAAGGTGGTTTTCTTCGCCAGTTAGATGAGTTGTTTTCACCAGACGGTTATTACAATGAAGGCCCTTATTATCAGCGTTATGCGTTATTACCTTTCGTGACATTTGCAAAAGCCATTGAGCAAAATCAACCAGAACGAGAAATCTTTAATTATCGAGATGGTATCTTATTAAAAGCCATCTACAGCACAGTTGAACTAAGCTATAACCGTTTGTTTTTTCCTTTAAATGATGCCATCAAGAGTAAAGGCATCGATACAATAGAGCTGGTCATGGCTGTTAGTATTGCGTATGGATTAACCGCCAACAATGACTTAATCGATATTGCTAAACAACAAAACCGCATTCTACTCACTGGTGATGGTTTAAAGCTTGCACAAGCTATTGACGCGAATCAAACCAGTCATTATCCGTTTGTTTCTACTTTATTTCGTGATGGTAAAGACGGTGATGAGGGGGCGCTTGTGATAATGCGTCAACAGATCCCTACCGATCAAGCCCTGGTCTTTAAGGCGACGGCACAAGGCTTAGGCCACGGCCATTTCGATAAGCTCACTTGGCAGTTTTATGATGATGGTGAAGAAATTGTCTCTGAATATGGTGCTGCACGTTTTCTTAATATTGAAGCTAAAGCTGGTGGCGGCTATTTAGCAGAAAATATTACTTGGGCTAAGCAAACCGTTGCTCATAATACCTTAGTGGTTGACGAGACCAGCCACTTTAATGCTGATGTGAAAGTCGGTAATAAGTACCATCCTACTATGTTATTTTATCATAGCGATGATAAAGCAACAGTAGCTTCAGCCAGTATTGATAGCGCTTATGAAGACGTGAGTTTTACTCGCACCATGGCACTGGTTTCTGTGGATGTTAATGGCGTCAAACTTCCCCTTGTATTTGATATTCTTGATGTGACTAGCAGCAGTGCTCATCAATATGACTTACCAGTGCATTATCAAGGTCAGTTGATTAGTACTAATTTCCCCTTTAATGCATCAATTAAGCAGCTTAAGCCTTTAGGTACCAAAGCGGGTTACCAACATCTCTGGTTAAAGGCTGTTTCTCAGCCTGCTGCTGACTCAAAAGATATACTACTTCAAGTCACTTGGTTAAACAAAAATGGTCATTTTTATACCCATAGTAGTATTAATGACGCTAGCACCCAAATGCTATTTACCCAGCTTGGTGCCAGTGACCCTAACTTTAACCTTCGCAATGAGAATAGCTTTATTCAGCGAATAAGTGATAGTAAACAGCATCGCTTCGTTAGCATTCTTGAACCTCATGGAGAATATAATCCAGCAGCAGAGTACACCTTAAATGCCACCAGCAATTTAAAATCAATGACTTACAATCGTGAGGGTGAGGTCAGCATTATAGGGTTCAGTTTAGTTGTTGATGCCAATGAGACTAAGCAATTCGTATTGGCGATTTCTCACAAACAAGCCAAGAATCGCATGGAAATCAATAAAAACAATTCAATAGACAATAGCTTTTTTTATAACCGTAAGTCTAATCACTTTAGCGGTAGATACCTGTTATTAGAAGTTACAAAGTAGGAGTGCAAATGAAGCAAAGTGAACACTTTTTATTTGAAGATAAAAAAGAAATTGAAGATATCGGTGGCGGTTTAACTCAGGTATTAAAAGTAGGCGATAGATGCATGAAACCATCGCATGCTGACCATGATACTAGATGTCCAACTGGTGAGATTTTAATTGGTACATTCAGCCCCGCTAGAGAGGGCTTTATAGAGGGATTAACATGAAAATAAATAACCTTCGATGGTGGGTGATTTTTTTAATCGCGCTAGCTACCGTAATTAACTATATTGATCGTTCAGCGCTTAGTGTGCTTTGGCCTGATATCGTTGAGGATCTTTTCCCAGATAAGTCGGCTTTAGAACGTAAACAAATATATGCCAATATCTCTATGGTTTTCATCTTGTCCTATGCCTTTGGTCAGGCAATATTTGGTAAAATATTTGACTGGTTAGGTACACGTGTAGGTTTTGTTCTATCTATAGGTGTTTGGTCTATTGCGACTGCCGCTCACGCGCTTGCTCAGGGGGTACTTAGTTTTGGCATTTTTCGCGCTATATTGGGTGTGGCAGAGGCTGGAAACTGGCCTGGCGCAGCTAAGAGTAATGCTGACTGGTTTCCAACTAAAGAACGCGCGTTAGCTCAAGGTATTTTTAATTCTGGAGCGGCCATTGGCGGCATTATTTCGATTCCTCTAATTGCCTATATGACGGTTTATTTTAGCTGGCAAATGGTCTTCGTGGTCATTGGTTTAGTTGGTTTGTTATGGCTAATCCCATGGATTATCTTAGTTAAGGCTCCACCTAAATATCACCCTTGGATCACTGACGAAGAACGCAAATATATTTTAAGCGGACAAAAATGTACTGACGATGACGAAGCCACTGACGTAGAAGAATATAACCCTTCAACAGGTGAGTTACTTTCTCATAAGCAAAGTTGGGGAGTCATTATTGCTTCTGCAGCTATCGATCCTATTTGGTGGTTATTCGTTTTCTGGATCCCTATTTACCTTAACGAAGTATACGCAATGGATGTTCAAGCTATTGGTATCTACGGTTGGGTACCATATGTTGGTGCTATGTTTGGTGCTTGGTTTGGGGGGCTTCTGGCACAAAATCGTTTGAAATCAGGCTGGAATGTCGATAAAACACGTAAGTTAACCATCACTCTGGGTTGTTTGATTATGTTGCCTGCACTGTTAGCTATGGCTAATCCTGGCGGCCCTACTTCTGCGGTAATTATTATGGCGGTTATTTTATTTGGTTTCCAAACTGCTATTGGTAATATTCAAACCTTACCTAGTGATTTGTATGGTAAAAAGGCTGTTGGCACGCTTGCAGGCTTCTCGGGTATGGCGGCAAAACTTGGTGCTTTAGCCCTAACCTCTCTAGTGCCTATTTTAACAGCTGATGGTAACTACACTCCAGCATTTATTATCGGTGCCTCTCTAGCGGTTATTGCAATGGCTGCAGTTTGGATTCTGATCCCAAATATTGAGCGATTAAAAAAATCACCTCAAATTTTATAATTTTATCGAGTAAATATTTATTAAACTCTGTAAATTAAAACATTTTTATACTTGGTGAATGCATAATAGTATTTGATGGATATCCCATCAAATACTATTTCTATAGCTTAGCAATAAGCGATACACACTTACCTGTTAATGATTGTTGCTCGACAACTTTGAAGTGATATCAAATATTTTAGTGCCATTTATCCAGGTCTCCAATACTTGGGTTTGCCATATCGCTTGTGGATCTCCTTTTATTACATCTTGATCGATAAGAATAAAGTCGGCGTTCATTCCTGGCGATAGTTGACCTAGGTGATTTTCCTGATGCGCCGAATATGCAGCTGCAGACGTGAAGCTATTAAGTGCTTGTGTCATCGTCATTTTTTCGTCTGGATACCAACCATTAATGGGAAGGTTGTTATGGTCTTGTCGAGTTACTGATGCATGTAAACCAAAGAAGGGGTTAGCAGATTCAATCGGAAAGTCGGAGCCCGCAGCAATGATGGCATTGGCTTTAAGCAGTTTGTGCCAAGCATAAGCTCCCTTGATGCGGTCGGGGCCAACTCTGTCTTCAGCCATATTCTTGTCGCTGGTGGCATGGGTGGCTTGCATTGATGCAATCACACCTAGTTCGGCGAAACGTGGGATATCCTCAAGACGCAGTATTTGCGCATGCTCGATTCTATGCCTTAACGCTTTAGTCTCTGTCTGCTTTATTAATACTTCATATAAGTCTAATGCTAGCTTGTTAGCCTGATCGCCAATGGCGTGAGTGTTAACCTGAAATCCTGCTCCCATGGCAGTGAGTATATAATTTTTGAGCTGCTGATCACTATGCAGTAGCAAGCCTTTGTGACCGTGTAGATCTGAATAGTCCTCGATGAGCGCTGCACCACGGCTGCCTAATGCACCATCAGATGATATTTTCACACTACTAAAATCCAGCATGCCTGAGTCATGATGATAAGGGCCTTTGGCTATAATGGCAGGGAATTGTGGATCTCCTGCGGCAATCATGCCATAGACTCTAATTGGCATAGCATTGCTATTAGCTAAATTTTTATATGCTGTAATGGTGTCACTACTAACCCCTGCATCGTGTACGCTAGTGAGGCCTAGCTTTACTAGGTCTGTCATCGCCATTTTTAGTACCGCTTCTTGCTCCACTACACTAAGCTCTGGAATTGATTTGCTAATAAGTGACATGGCATTATCGATAAATACACCACTAGGCTCACCAGCTTTAGTGCGAATTATTTCGCCTCCTTTTGGGGATGGTGTATCACGATTAATGCCTGCAAGCTTCATTGCTGCGGTATTTGCCCAGCCAGCATGACCGTCGATACGTATAAGCCACACTGGCGTATTAGGGAAGTATTTGTCTAATGTAGCTGTTGTCGGGAAGGTCTGCTTGGGCCATAATACTTGATTCCAACCTCGGCCTTGGATCCAACTAAGCTCAGGGTTTAGTTTACGAAATTTAACAGTACGCAACACCGCTTCATCTTCAGAATGGCTGCCTCGAAGGTTTGTACGCATTAAGTTCAATCCCCAAGCTAAAACATGTCCATGAGCATCAATTAACCCTGGTAGCATAGTCTTACCACCTGCGTCGATAACACGTATGTTTTTCGCTAATGGATCGGATAATGGATCGGTAAAAAGTTTATCTATTTTATTGTCGGTAAACTGAATGGCGTTAAAGGTGACTAATTTGCCTTGATTGACCGTGTAACCATTTAGATTCTTTATAACCGTGGTTTGCGTAGAGCTTTTAACTTCAGCAGCGCTTAAAGGAGCTGATAAGCTTAGTGCAATAGCTAAGCCTTGTAGCCAGTAACCTGTAGTAACCTTCATATTATCAGTATCTTATTCTAGTTGTTTTATTTTAATTGATACTAACAGCTAACTAACGACTTAAGCAATTGAAGATAATGGATCAGTTACTAACATCTATATTAATTAAAGATTAATCATTTTTACAAAACTGGCTAAATGAAGCGCTATCATTAGTAAAGTTTTGCTGCTGCGCTAATAACCAAGGGCGTTCACATTGATGAGTGCTGTTACACCAAGTGTAACCTGCTGAGCCCTTACAGCCATGCTCATCGTTATCATTGCCGACTAATGTTTTTGCCTGATAAACGACGTTACCTTCTTTAATAGTCGTTATTACCTTGTTATTTTTAATGGTGCTAACGGTTTGTTTTAGTGGGTTGTTTTCTAGTATAACAAAGTCAGCCAGTAAGCCTTTTTTAATCATACCTTTACGATTTTCTTCAAAAAATTGATAGGCAGGCCCTGTGGTTAATGCTTGCAATGCGGTGTAAGCATCGACACGTTGTTCGGCGCCCAGTATTTTCCCGCTGCGTGTTTCTCGTGCCATGGCCGACCACATAATAAAGAAGGGGTCTAGCGGAGTAACATTAAAATCGGAATGATTAGAGCTGATAATACCTGCCTCTTTAGCAGCTCGCATTGGGCTGATAAATTCAGCGGCTTGTAGACCGATATTTCTCACATGCACATCACCCCAAAAATAGGTATGTAAAGTGAAATAAGATGGCAGTAAGCCCAACTCAACATATTTAGGTAAATGATCAGGGCGTTGAAATTGTGAATGAATGATAATGGTACGGCGATCATCTTTGGCACTTATGCCAGCGTTTTCTACGGTTTTTATCATCATATCGATTGCGGCATCACCGTTACTGTGAATTTGCAGTGGAATATTGGCAGCAAACATTTGTTGGCTAATGGCATCAAGCTGAGCTTGTGTCATCGACGATTCACCACGCCAATTTTTTTCACCAGTAGGGCCGCCAGTTAAATAGGAACTTGATACAAATGCCGTTTTCCCTTGTGGAGAACCATCAAGGGTGATTTTACAGGCATGAATTTTAAATTTGTTGTTATATTTACCAAAGATATATTTAGGATTATCAAACCATTTATCAATTTCAGTAAAAGCAGGCAAGGAGGCGATATCAATAATCATTCTTCCTTGCTCTGCCGCTTTAAGCAGAAAGTCGAGGTGTTCAGTATGGGCGAAACCCTCAACCGCATGGGTATAACCTTGGCTAGTATATTTAGCTTGTGCTTTTGCCATCAGTGCTAACATTTCATCTTCACTGGATTGTGGTAATTTTTCCATGATTGGCACGTAAGCCATTTCCATCACTAAACCGGCTGGCTCGTTAGAGTTTGGCAAACGCGCGATCACGCCACCGGCAGGCGTGGGGGTATCAGCATCAATATTCGCCCATGCCAGAGCTTTAGAGTTCAAAACTGCACCATGCATAGAAACATGAATTATCAATACTTTATGATCGGGGAAAGCACTATCTAGGTCGAGCTTAGTGATATGGCGTTGTTCTTCAATAAGGTCCTGATCATAGCCCCAACCTACTAACCAGCCACCTTTTTCTATATTATTTTCCACTTGATAAGCTTTGAGCTTTTCAATTATTTTGTTGATATTAGTGGCATTACCAACAGGCGGTTGCGCCACATTGACTTGCTCGATCATCATCAGTGCTGCCATAAAGTGACCATGGGGGTCAACAAAACCGGGTAGCATGGTTTTACCTTTTAGATTTACCTTAACGGTTTCTCCGGTAAAGTTCTCAATGGCACTGTTTTTATCACCGACATAAACAACTTTACCATTACGTTCGATAACCGCTTCAACGTACTGAGGTTTCGTACCTTGCATGGTGATAATATCACCGCCAAAATAAAGAGTTTGCTTTAGAGTACTTTGCGTAGCTTCATGATTTGGTGCTATTACTGCCGTTGATGCTTTTTCGCTAGTACATGCGCTTAGTAGAGATGTCATGGCAAGCAAGGTTATCGAGAGTAACGTCTGAGTTCTTTGTTTCTTACTGGATTTAAACGGCATAATATTTCCTTATGAAGCTTGACTCGTATTTAACCAAGCTTTATGAATTTTGGGGTGGCAAGCTATATTTCATCCTGTATTATTTCGGTCCCCCTCCCTCATAAATATGCTTCACATTCATGGCGATTCATCAGTTTTAAATATTTATCATTATTTCTATGCTACTGCACCGTTAAATTACTCGTTGAGCTTTTGCCGCCGTAATGACATGTTATGGAAACGGAGCCTGTTATATTATGAGAATTTACCAGCTGATTAACACCATCATTACTGCCAATACTGACGACATTAGTATTGCTAGATGAAAAACTTGCCAAACCAGTAACCAAAATACCTGCTTGCTCGACACCATTAATGGCTGTTCTAGCCGAGCATAGGTAGTTTTGCGAGGTATTATTGCTAATGTTTGCCGATGGTGCTGGTTGAATACTAACGCTTAAGACCTCTTCGTTTATCACATTAACATTTACTGGTGGTGCAGTGATGTTTTGGTAGTTTGCAGTAATGGAGCTGCTCCCCACCTTTTTCGCAAAAGCGAGACCATCTTTTTTACCAATAGAAACAACGGTACTATTATTACTTGCCCAGTTAGTAGCCTTATTTTTGGTTAGTTGTGCGGTACAACCATCTGACCAAACTCCGTAAAGTTGATATTGCATCGAGGTCTTAATACTGATCGTGGAATTGTCAGGCAAAATAAAAGTTTTGGTGGGTTTACCAGGGCCACATTTATCATTGATGGTTAATGATGTACTCGCCAATTTGCCATTAAAATAGGCACTGATGCTGGTTGTGCCATTGGTAATGCCTGTAGCCAAACCGTTATGTTCAATGGTGGCGATCGGAGTATCTGAACTTTGCCAGTTTGCTTCATTGGTAATCAATACTTCACTGCCATCACTATAATGAGCCATGGCTTGATATTGTATGGTACCCACCACTGGTATAGTCTCATCCAATGGTGTAATAGTTATAGCCTCCAGACTAGCCGCCAGTATTGATAAATTCGCCTCAGCACTTTGACCATGATAATGGACCGTGATGACTGAATGACCTGCGGCGACACCTTCAAGTTTAACAAACAAGGGATCTTCTTGAATGATGGTCACTATCTCTGGGTTTGACGCATTTCGTATCACGTCTTTAGTGACATTCTCTGTGCTGCCATCGGACAAGGTTGCCGTGGCGACATAGTTTACTTGTGTGCCAACTGCCATTTCATGATAACTGGGAGTAATGGTTAAGGCCGTAGCCACGGCATCAGTAACCGTGACGAGTTGACTCGCCGTTTGGTTTTCGAAATATATCACCAGATTAGTGCTGCCAATATCAATTGCGACCGCTTCACCTTGAACCACAGTAACTACTGCAGTACTTTCACTTTGCCAGTCTGCTTGTTGGCCTATTTCTTCAACACTGTCATCACTGTATGTTGCGTAAGCGGTATAATGCTTAGTGCTTCCCTTAGGAAATTCACTATCATCTTCAGCGACGATTTCTATGGAATATAAGGTCTTAGCCACCACGGTGACGGGTGCAAGATTACTACTGATACCAGAAAAACTAGCAATAATATTTGCCGTACCAGTGGTTAATGCCTCGGCCAGGCCAGCAGCGGATCCAGAACTCACTATATTAACTACCGTACTATCATCTGAAATCCAGTTCACTTGCTCGCTAATATCTGCAGAGCTGCTATCGGAGTAATAGGCTATCGCGGTAAAATTCCCACTTATGCCCGTTGGCACTTCACTCGTTGCTGGGGTTATTTGTATGTTATCTATAACCGCTGCGGTTATATGTAAAAATTCTAGCTCACTGGCGACACCCTGATATACAGCACTGATTTCTACATTACCAACACCGTGGGTATGGGCAAAATGACCATCTTCAAAGGTCATAATATCAGTGTTTGAACTTTTTAAACTAGCGTCAGAAGTGACATTTTTAGCAGAATAATCCTCATAAATGACTGATACCGTATATTCAACCACTGTGCCATTGGCAACAGAGATATTATTTGGCGTTATTTGTACATTATCTATCACCTTATCTATGACTGTCGCTAGGGCAATATTACTGGTTGTGCCCATAAAGCTGGCGGTAATATTAACTGTCCCCTCAATCAAAGCTTGGGCCAGGCCGCCATCAGTGCCAGACGTTACTACGCTGACCACCTCACTTGCATCACTAATCCAGGTGGCTTGATCGGTTATATCGACGGTGGAATTGTCATTGTAATACGCAATGGCGGTGTAGTTATTTTGTGTGTCTATGGGCATACTAATGTTGCCGGGGGTTACTTGGATAGAAGTTAAAGTGACGTCAGTAATTGTCAAGCCCGAAGAAAATACAGTATCCACTCCTAAGTAACTAGCGTTAATACTGGCAACTCCGACACTAACGCCATAGGCTCTACCAGCATTGTCATTGAATGACTCGATGGTCGCATTGCTGGTGTTGTTGGAACTCCAGCTGACAACATCGGTAACATCTTTGGAAGTTTGATAATCATCATAACGCGCTATTACCTGATATTGAAAATAATTACCCTTTACTATTGTTTGTGGAGAAAATGGACTAATTTG
>JBAHZX010000130.1:0-43431 GCA_037132815.1 Shewanella sp. | reverse complement strand
ATCCCCTAGGGGATTCGAACCCCTGTTACCGCCGTGAAAGGGCGGTGTCCTAGGCCTCTAGACGAAGGGGACCCGGACATTTGTTGTTTACACTCTGCAAATAAAGAGTTGTCTATTAGCTCAAATCCGAAGGCTATGGATTCAAACTTACCTACTTAATTCCCACTAGACACTAGGGTAGGTTCTTGTTACTTACGACTCTCTATACAAGTGTATTCGTTAGATGGTGGAGCCTAGCGGGATCGAACCGCTGACCTCAACACTGCCAGTGTTGCGCTCTCCCAGCTGAGCTAAGGCCCCTTCTTAACGATAAACATTGCACATCATGAAGCAAATGACTAAACATTTGCTTCACTGCGTCTTAAGTTCGTGGCGCATTCTATGCAGCACACTCAATAGTGTCAACTCGTTTTTTAAGAATTCATCCTATTTGCTACAAATTCAAGCGCTTTGTGGATTCTTTGTTCGCAACGCACCTTTCCAACCAAGAATAAGGTCAAATCAACAGCAGGAGACATCCCAGCTCCCGTAACTGCTACACGTAAAGGCATACCAACTTTGCCCATTCCGACTTCTAATTCGGCAGCGGTATCTTCAATTGCTTGATGGATCCCTTCTACAGTCCACTCTTTAAGCTCAGACAATTTCTTCTGGACTAGTAGTAGAGGCTCCATGGCCACACCTCTAAGGTGTTTTTTAGCCGCGGCCCCATCAAATTCGGTAAAATCTTCAAAAAAATAACGACTCGATGCTGCCATATTCTTCAACGTTTTTGCTCGTTCAGCCAAAGCAGTAACAATATCAGATAAAGCTGGGCCATTACTGGTATCGATACTCTGATCTATCATGTGCCACTCTAATTGCTTGGCTACATAAATAGGATCAAGTTCTTTTATATAATGTTGATTCAACCAAATCAATTTATCGGTATTAAATGCTGAAGCCGCCTTATTGATATTGTCTAACTTAAAAAGTTGCTTCATTTCATCGATAGAGAAAATCTCTTGGTCGCCATGTGACCAACCTAAACGCACGAGATAGTTAAGTAGTGCTTCAGGCAAAAAACCATCATCACGATATTGCATTACACCAACGGCACCATGACGTTTTGACAGTTTGGCACCATCATCACCTAAAATCATGGCAACATGTGCATATTCAGGAATGGGGGCACCTAATGCTTTTAGAATATTGATTTGACGAGGAGTATTATTAATATGGTCTTCACCTCGAACAACACAAGTGATCCCCATATCCCAATCATCGACAACAACACAGAAATTATAGGTTGGCGTGCCTTCTGTACGCGCAATGATTAAATCATCAAGCTCAGAGTTGGCAATTTCAATTTGACCACGAACATGATCGTCAAATACTACGCTGCCTTCTGTCGGGTTTTTAAATCGGATCACAAAAGGCTCATTTGTATTTCGAGGAGCAAGATCACGACAGCAAGCATCATACTTTTGACTTTCACCTTTTGCAGCTTGCTCTTCACGCATTTTTTCGATGCGATCACGTGTACAGTAACATTTATAAGCACTGCCCTTCTCTAACATTTGAGCTATGATTTCATTGTATCGATCGAAACGTTTTGTCTGGTAATAAGGTCCCTGATCCCAATTAAGCCCTAACCACTCCATTCCATCAATAATGGCCTCGCATGCTTCTGGTGTTGAACGTTCAATATCGGTATCTTCAATGCGAAGAACAAACTCACCACCATTAGCACGAGCATAAAGCCATGAATAAAGAGCAGTACGAGCACCACCAACATGTAAAAAACCGGTAGGGCTTGGAGCAAAACGCGTCTTAGTTGTCATAATGGACACTAACCTATAATAGAAAAGTCTAAATTCTAGACTGTACCAATGAATGTGGCACATATTCTAACAGCCAAACAGCCTCAGGGAAATTACCAACTGCTAAGAAGCTGATTTATACCCCATTAGCCACCTTTAAGCTAAATATCACATACGACAACATGCCTATACTCACCTTTTTGCCTCAATGATAATGAAACTAAAGTGTGGTGATTTGAATCATTTATCTTCACCATAAGCTGGCTTTGAGTAACAATGCAGCAGTCAGTATAAAATAACACCAGACACAGGTTTTTATCTAAAAAATCATTGACACTAAACAGTTCCTCTCTATAATACTGGCCCACACAGCGAGGTCGATTAGCTCAGCTGGGAGAGCACCTCCCTTACAAGGAGGGGGTCACTGGTTCGAGCCCAGTATCGACCACCATAAGATTAATATTGATGAAGTAATAGATATTAATAGAGTGTACAGAACGAAAGTCCCAGGTCGATTAGCTCAGCTGGGAGAGCACCTCCCTTACAAGGAGGGGGTCACTGGTTCGAGCCCAGTATCGACCACCATATTTTTACTTATTATTTAAGTAAATAATTTATTTAACAACAAGTTAGTAACAATAATACACAGTACAAATTGTAAGTCCCAGGTCGATTAGCTCAGCTGGGAGAGCACCTCCCTTACAAGGAGGGGGTCACTGGTTCGAGCCCAGTATCGACCACCATTTTATGCCCTCGCAAATAGTAACCCTCATATTAATCCCATTAAAAATTAATGTATAATCGAATTGCTACAGCTAATTTGATGCCCTTTATTTATCAAATAACACAGCTAGTCGCTACAATATCCTCCGATATAAAAACCATTACAGCCCCGTTCTAGCTCAAGATGCGTGATTTCAGTGAAAATTAAAAATGGTTTAGCGCACAGGTTCATTGCTCCAAGCTGAACCTAAGCACTTACATCAATGTAGGTGTTGCTTTGACCGCTACGCAAGCTAGCTTATTGTCAAGATCACTGGCTGGTGGGGCCATTTATAAAAACTCCCGAGAGGCGCTATCTTGAATATAATTTTCCAGAAAATAATTAGAGGAACTCACACTTTACGTTAGGTAAAGCAATTACTTTACTTAATCGGTTTTTGATGCAATAGTAACATGACTTTCAGCGAAAAAATCATCTATATGAGTCAATCTCAGGACCGCCATCCATGCTTACAAGCGATAAATTCGAACTCAAAAATCGAGAACCGCAACAGCAATAGAATTCTATCCATTACCCTTCTGGTCACCTTGATCAGTGTTGCTGGCATCGCCCTACCCTATCCGATATTAGCACCACTGTTTGCTGAAGGGACATCACCACTGACTCAATTTTTTGATCTACCTTCTGAGTTATTATTAGGAATAGTGTTAGGCATATACCCACTAGGAATTATCATCGGCAGTAGCGTTATTGGTGCAATATCAGATAATTATGGCCGTAGGAAATTATTAAGTCTAACGCTACTTGGCAGTGCCATAGGCTATAGCTTAACGGCTATTGCCGCCGTTTTTGATAACTTTCTCCTCTTCTGTCTTTCACGCTTACTTACAGGATTATGTGAAGGAAATATTTCTATCGCACGGGCAATTGCAGCCGACCTCCATCCCATCATAGACAAGACGCGCAGCTTTTCTCTGATAAGCTCTATGGGATATGGCGGTTACCTGCTCGGTCCCTTGGCTGGGGGATACCTCATTATGGCCGGCATAGATAGCGTTTTCTGGGTAGCTGCACTCGCCTGCCTAATTTGCGCTCTGATCAGTCATTTTTTACTGCCTAAGAGCTTAGATAAACGCGACACAAATGCCGAGACTGGCTCAAGCCTGTCTCTACTATCACAACCCGATCTGAGGCGTTTTTTTCTGCTTTATCTCTTCTTGACCATGGGAGTCAATCTTTATTATGAGTATTATCCCCTGCACTTGGTAAGAGAGTTTGGCTATCTTGCTGTCGATATCAGTTGGGCCACTGTATTTCTGACTGCATGCATGATCCTAACGAGTATTTTTATCAACCCCATTATACAGAGAAAGCTAGATCATCCTCATGCGGGTCTATTGGGAATACTCCTTTTTGGCTCAGCTCTGGCCGCATTACCCTTTTTTACCAGTCAAGCTTACCTGATAACATTTGCCTTAATGGGCACTGGCATCGCCATTTACAATGGTTTTCTCCCTTCTTATCTTTCTCATTCCTATGAGAATCGGGCTCAAGGCAAGTTGATGGGCATGCTAGTGACCATTTTTTGTCTGGGTAATTTGCTCGCGGCCTTAGTCGGCGGTGTGGTTTCCATGTTTGATGTGAAGTGGGCACTGCTATTGGGGTCATCAATTACCTTCACAGCGGGTATCATATTCTACCATGGACACTTTAAGGCAAATATTTGGCCCTTTACAGAGAAACAAATTCATTAGTTATTATCCATACAAGTATAGTTAGCTATTGCTAGCATGGGCTGACAAAATCATCGGTTCATCCTTAGTCAATCTCAGTAAAGTCAGACCCAAGACCGCCATAATCAAACTTGATCCCAACACAACCCCTTCCCAACCCCAATGATGCCAAAATGGCATCAACAAAGGTCCCCCTAAAGCGGCTCCTAAGTAATAACTGCATAAATAAAGCGACGTTGCCTTGGCTCGGTGACACTTGGCTCTGTGGGTTACCCAAGCATTACAACCGCTGTGGATAAAGAAAAAGCCAAATGCTGTCATCAGGAAGCCAAAACAGATAAATACACCGGTATTGATTAATGTTATCAATGTGCCGAAAAACATCAGCAACAGAGACAATCGAAACAGAGTCCTGCGTCCAAAACGTTTAATCCAGTGACCGGAATAATAAGATGCCCAAGTGCCGCTCAGATAACAGAGAAAAATAAGGGTCACTTCGAAGCGACCCCAACTAAACGGTGTCGACATCAAGTGAAGTTGAACAAAGCTAAATTGATTCACCATGATCAGAAAGGCTAAGCCACCTACTAGATAGATTTTTCTAAGCTTAGTATCACGTAGGTGCACCATGAAACCATTTAGATCTTCAGCCATGAATATTCTCTGTCTCCCTTTAATCTCATCTGATTTTTTTAGCTTATTAGTAATTGGCAACAGGTAATGCACTAACAGCACGCCTATTATCGAGATAATTAAGATAACAAACATCACTTGCTGCCAATGCAGGTGTAATGACAGGGCGCCGCCAATCAAACGGCCGGAAATTCCGCCGATACTGTTCGCAGCAATATAAATTCCACCCGCCTTTAACATGGACGCTTGGCTCAACTCATCCTTAAAATATGCCATGGCAATGGCGGGAACAGCCGCTAGCAAAAATCCCTGTAATAAACGCAAAACAACAAGAGATGAAAAATCTGTCACAAATATCATCAAGACATCGGTCAACAGCAGCATATATAAGCTGATCATTAAGGGCGTCTTACGTCCAATCCTGTCGGATAGCAAAGCATAAAACAGCAGTGAGCATGCCATGGCAAAACTGGTGACCGAAAGTAACAAGGTGGAGTGACTGATATCAACATCGAAAGTCTCGGTGATCAAAGGTAAGATACCTTGCACTAAATAGAGGTTGATATAGATGACAATTGAGGCAATAGATAAGCCCCAGATAAGCCTTATTTCTTTGTTTTTATTATTTATATTGCCAGTTAAAGACATAATCCCATAAAGTCGGTGATAGAACGCCATAGACATAGGTTAGCACCAACGTTAACATAACAATAATAGATTAAAATAATTAAAGTTATTGATTTTTGTTATGGATATACGACAACTTAAACACCTCAATGCTCTGGCTAAAACAGCCAGCTTCACTAAGGCAGCGCAGAGTCTGAATATGACCCAGCCAGCCTTAAGCCAAAGCATCAAACGGCTAGAGAGCTCTTTAGGGGTCAACCTGGTGAATAGGGTCAGCTCAGGAAAGGGCGGTAACAAACAGCTCAGTCTCACCGCCGAAGGCAAGGCGTTGCATCAGCATGCCCTGTTGATCATCAAGCAACTGAAGCAAGCGGAGGCCCATATCAAGTCGATGGCAAACTTGACTAAGGGAGAGGTCAGGATCGGCGTGCCGGGGATGCTTGGCTCCTTTTACCTCCCCTCTCGCCTAATGGCATTTCGCCATCAA
Organism: Shewanella sp.; assembly: GCA_037132815.1. Taxonomy (GTDB): domain Bacteria; phylum Pseudomonadota; class Gammaproteobacteria; order Enterobacterales; family Shewanellaceae; genus Shewanella. Next base: position 37,425 of record JBAHZX010000130.1, on the reverse strand, counting down.
TATCCAGATCTTAAGCTGTCACTTTTCGAAGGCGGAACCCTAGACTCACTCAAGATGCTTGCCAATGAAGAAGTGGATATTGCCATCATCACCGTCCAAGATCTCAGCCCTGAATTTGATAGCCATCTGTTGCTTAGGGAGCAAATGGTGGTCGCTATGGGAATCGAGCACCCACTGGCAGAGCAACAAAATATCAGCTTAGAGGCCTTCTTCGAACATGAGTTGGTGATGTTCAAACCCGGCTACTTTCATCGGGAATGGATGTTAACCCAGGCTAAATCCTTGGGGCTAAGCGCCAATATCGCCTTCGAGACCAACCTGATCAACCTCATTAAGCAGGTGGTATCACAAGGCTTTGCCATCACCAGCGTGCTGGAGATGGTGATCAACGACAAGGATGACATTCTGGCTAAACCCTTTGACCCGCCGGTGTTTCTCGATCTGCATATCGCCTGGAAAAGGCAGCGCCCCATCAGCCAGGCAGACCGAGCCTTCGTCGACTTCCTCATGCAGAACAGATAGGGGACCAATATCTAAATCTTCTGATGTTTCTTCACAACGCCAAAGTCGGCCAAAATCGCGTAAGCACAAGGAATGATGAATAACACCATCAGGCTAGAGGCAAAGATACCGAATACAATCGAGACAACCAAGGGCTGCACCACTTGTGCCTGAAGGCTAGATTCGAGTAACAAGGGGAATAGACCCGCTGCTGTTGTCAGCGAAGTTAAAAATACCGCTCTGAATCGTTCCCGACTCGCACACACAACCGCTTCATGAACACTATCACCTTCATCGACATGATGACGTATATATTGCACCAACAAGATGGAATCATTCACGACGATGCCAGCAAGAGAGATAAAGCCCATAATCGACGGCATAGACAGGTTATAGCCGAGTAACAGATGCCCCCAAAGTACGCCTATCAATGCCAGCGGTATCGCCAACATTACCACCACGGGTTCTAGGTAACTTCTGAATTGAAAGCTGAGGATGGCAAAGAGTCCAAACATACCTATGATGAAGCCCTTTCCGAGAGAGGTTCCCGTCTTAGCCGTCTCTTTGGCCGAGCCTTCGAAGTCGACCCTGACCCCAGGATAATCCTCTAAGGCTTGTGGCAGCCATTCGGATTTTATCTTAGCTAAGGTTTCGCTGGCATTTCCTCTGCGGTTGTCCACATCGGCCATCACAGTGACCGAACGCTGACTATCAATGCGTTGGATCCGAACGTAGGATCTCTGGTGCTCCAGTTTTGCAATCGCCGATAGTGGCAGCTGGTTACCATCGGCTAACATAATGGGGAAGTTAGCTAACGCCTGCAGATCGCCAGCTTGTACCTTATTCAGCATGACCTTAATTTCGATATTCTCCGGGCCAATTTGGAACTCATCGGCTCGCTGACCAAAGAAAGCACTGCGGAGCTGTGTAGCCACCAATTGGCCATCGATACCGAACGCTTCCACTCCTGGCCTGAGACTTACCTTAATCTCCTCTTTACCCGGACGCATGTCATCGAGAATACCGTTGATGCCATCAAATCTGGCAAGGTAGAATTGCAGCGACACCGAAGCCTGCTTTAGCCTATCCAGATCGTTCCCCAGTAAGCGGACCTCGATATCGCGACCGGCTGGCCCCATCGTTGGCTGCTTAAATACCATAGACAGAGGCGCCGCCAGCTCATCCGTACTGTCGCGCCAATCATGAATAAAACCTTCTATCGAAGTGTGACGGGTTTCAGCCGACAAGAGATCTAATCTGACCGTCGCCACATGAGGCCCCTTCTCTCCTGCATCGGCATTAAAATTATATTGAGCGGTAATATCTCGGATCAGCTCAATCCCTTCCTCCACTTCCTTGGTATAACGTGAACCTGTCTCTTTCGCGCTGAAGATCACATTTTCGACAACACGCTGGGTCTCGCTCAATGGCGTACCCGGCGGCAAGATGATTCTGACTTCGGCGATATCACCGTCGAGCTCTGGGAAGGGAACAAATTTCAATACGCCCCCAGCAACGAGTGCCACAGATGACAAAAAAACGCCTAAGGTAATGCCGACGCTTGCGTAGCGCCAACGCACCATAAACTTAACGGCATTAACAAGCTTGGTATTACGAAACTCTTCGAATTTGGCTAAGAAGTCTCGCTTAAATTTCAACGCGGGTTTCGCCTCAATCTTTGACGCATGACTCAGTGAATGATTCAAATGATTAGGTAAGATGAAAAATGCCTCAATCAAACTGATGCTGAGCACCATAATAAGCACCGTTGGGATAGCTGACAGTACCGCGCCCATCTGGCCGTCTAGCCCGAGTAAGCAACTGAAGATTAAAATGGTAGTCAGAAATGAGGAGATCACCCCAGGCGCAACTTTTTTTACTCCTTTAACCACGGCTTCATGGGGTTCAAGGCCCCTATCGACGTGAGAGGCGATAGATTCGGCAATGACGATGGCATCATCCATCATGATACCGATTGCCATTAATAAACCGACTAAGCTCATGATGTTGATAGAAATGCCAAACAGACTCATCAAATATATACCGCCCAGAAAGGCGACGGGAAGGCCTGCAGATACCCACAAAGAGTATCGCAAAGAGAAAAATAACCACATGCTCAAGAACACTAGGATGATCCCTTGCCAGCCATTGGTAAGCATCATATCCAGACGGTCTTCGAGCAATGATGAGAGATCGTTCGTCAGAGTCAGACTCACACCATCGGGCGCACGTAAACGCTCCAGCTCAATAAAACGACTTACCTGCTCTTTTATTCTTAACGCATCATCGGCTTTATTCTTTTTAACCTTGAGTATGGCTGCGTGCTGACCGTTAAAAAAAATATGCTCTTCATCGAGCTCAAACCTGTCTGTAACTGTCGCAATATCTCCGAGTCTGACCAGACTACCATCGCTAGTTGAGGCCACTATGGTTTGCTTTAGTGCTGCTGGCGTGACCTTACGTTCATCGAATCTCAGCAGCAGATTTTTTTCCTTAAGCTCAATATTACCGGCTGGCATCTTAACATTTTGCCGACCCAGTTTATCGGCAATGTCCGCCGCAGTCAGACCCAGACGACGCATATCGATTTGATTAAGTTCTACTCGCAGTTGATGGTCTGAGAAACCGGCAACCGACACCAGACTCACTCCAGTATCGATTTTTAAGCGATGCTTGAGATCTTCGGCATAAGTCTTGAGATGTGGCCAACTGGCATCTGCTGAGATAGCGATATCGACTACAGGCTCAGCCCAATCTAGCTCTTTAACCACCGGCGGTTCAATTTGCGAAGGAAAGTTTTTAATCGCATTGATCTGGGTTTGTACATCCACCAGAGAACGGCCTATATCGGCTTTGTCATTCAGCTTGATGGTCATGAATGCTACGCCTTCCTGCGCGTCACATTTCACCTCCTCGACATTCCCTAATCCATCGACCGCATCTTCCATACGCAAACATAGGCTTTCTTCCACCTCTATCGGCGACGCACCAGGATATACAACGCTCGCGGTAACATAAGGAGGGGCAAACTCAGGAAAAGTCTCGCGCTTGATTGAGCCCAGATTCAATAATCCTAAAAAAACCAAGGCGAGCATCAACAGGTTGGCTAATGTCGGATGACGGGTGATGTAAGTGATCACTGACCGATCTCCTGAGAGTCAGTCAGGACTCGCTCAGCATCAGATGACGCTCTTAAAGACATACCTGGGATAGCCGGTATAAGATCGTTCAGTACAAGTTTATCGCCAACGGTCACTTCGGCTTGAATAGCAACCTTATCTTGGTTACGAAACAAAATGATCACAGGTTTTATCATCAGCGTATTGTCAGAACTCATCAGATATATCTTGTCACCGTGAAGCGCCTTCTCTGGAACGATGAAGTGAGGCCTTGTCCGACCGTATATTAAAGCCGAAACAAACATGCCTTTAGTCAGAGGAGGCCTGATGGATGGCTTAAGTTGACGAAAATCCTGCTCGACCTCCAGATAAATACCTATGGTAGCCTGATTCGGATTCACGGTTTCTGCCACCCTAGTGACTTTAGCGGGCCAAGTAAAATGATTGCTGCCCACCTGAAATTCCACATTAGCTTGTAATGCCAACAGCTCGAAGGAAGGTAGGCTATGTTCCTGTGGGATCATTCCAATACTGCTGATTAAAGTGCGCATATCTTGCAATGATACCTCAGCCTTAATCTCCACAGTGCCGAGTTGGTGGGCGACCAACATGGTTGAACCCAAGGCGACCACCTGAGCTTGTTCGATATTTATATCAGCAAACCTTACATCGAAAGGCAACATAACTTTGGTTTGCTTAAGCCTTCTGCGAGCATCTTCTAATTGTGCAACATCGACACTCTGTTGTGCCTGCGTCACCTTCCTATCGTCGGGGAGGAGCTTGATCGAATTATGTAGATCTTCCACTAGTTTGGTTTGTACTAACCAGGATTGATGCTGGCTTTCAAGCTCAGAACTAGAGACCAGATTACGCTTTTTGAGGGTGAGTTTACGCTGATACTCCTGCTTAGCGAGGATCAGTTTCTGCTTCTCTATCTCCAGGCTAGTATTGAGATTTCGCTCTTGCTGAACGAGCCTCGTCAGTTGCGCCTGTGTGGCATTAAGGCTTGCCTGTGCCTGCACCAGCTTCAGTTCATATTCCAGAGGATCTATCTCAAGTACCAGGGTCCCTTTTGGCAGCATCCGCCCAGTTTCAAGCTGAGGATGACGATAGATGACTTTTCCTCCGACTTCGGCTACTGCTTGCCATATATGTTTAGGCGTTACTCGACCGAAACCCTGTATTCTCGGGGCAAGCTCTGTTTTTTTCAGCGTGAGTACTTCAACCACTCTCGATTTATCATAAATCGGGGCAACCGGAGGGGATGGTTTCAACACTATCGCTAAGACCAAAATAAGTACTCCCGCCAAGACACCGGGGAGCAGGAAACGTTTCTTATTACTCGTCATTACTCTTGTCCTTTGCGGGCATCAAGCCCCTTGCAAGAAAATTAGCATTTTGTTCTGCGAGTTTTGCTAAAAATTCAGGCGTAATTTGTATACCGAATCGATTCAATAAGACTTCAGGCATAAGAAATGGAAATATCATCATAGAAACAAAACTCAATTGCGCACACTGGCTATCGACATCGTCGCGCAGGAGTCCCTTTATTTTGAGTTTATCAAACATAAGAATGTCATCCTGATTGACAATTTCATTGAACACCTTGGTTATCTCTTTGTTTTCGGGAATGCTCTGATCCAGACCTGCCAGACGAAAGATGAGCCTTGGAAAGTGCGGATGAGCTGACATCACTCGATAGTAAGTCTGCATAAAGCTAGCTGGGCCATTAGCTTTAGTTTGCCGATTCACTTCATTAAGCTGCTGCTTCACCGGTGCCGCCGTCTCTCGCAGCATCGCGATGAACAGGTTTTCTTTAGAGCTGAAGTAATAGCGAATAAGCCCGGGATCGGTGCCGGCGAGTGCCGCGATATCTCGAATCGTGACCTGTGAGTAGTCTCGTTCGACAAAAAGTGTTCTCGCAGCCTGAATCAGTTTATCTCGATTTTGAGTCTCCCCACTGGGTCGTCCCACTTTATTGTTGCTATCAGGCATACATAATTCCTCAGTTAAAGAATTATTTTAAGAGCAGAGTAAACTAATTGGCAGTGAAATAATTCCACAAAACCAGCGTTAATGAAGAATACAGATACTAACACGTTGTTAAGTGTGTAGAAAAAACATGAAACTATTAATATGGCCACGAGTCAAGCCATTAAATAAATGGAAGGTAATACTGCTATAAAATAGCGACGGGTATTGAGCTATTCCAGTTTCAGAAGAGTGGAATGTGCTATTCGCGCAATCCACCGTCAAGAACAGTCAGCTGGGACAAATAGTTTACGCTTACCGCCTATCTTTATTCCCATTAAGCCGATATCTCAGCCTTTGACACTCGACCCGTACCTATGACACATTAAAATGCCTTGCCCTATATCGTAAAAATAGTCGAATGTAGTCCCATCTTGAAAAAACTTCATACTGAGCTTGAACATCACTGGATCATGCTCGAAGCAGGCCTCTAAGCTGATGCTTTGCTGTTCTGCCAGGAACTACACTGCATCAAATTGATTCTCTGGTATAGCTTGGATAAATGCATCCAGTTGATAACAATTTTCTGTGACCCGCAAAATATTGGGATAGCGGGTCAAATCCACCTCGAAGCGATGAGCGTTGTACACCTGTGGAATTAAGCAAAGATCCACTAAGGTCACACTATCACCGAAGCAGAAGCGTCCGGCATGCTTCTCAAGTTGTTGTTCTAATGCACCGAATCCCTCATGGATCCAGTGATGATACCAGACAGATTTAGCCTCATCGGCTATCCCAATCTCGCCAGCTAAGTACTGCAGCACCTTAAGATTGTTGAGCGGGTGAATTTCACAGGCGATAGACAATGCGAGCGCACGCACCAGTGCCTTAGATTTGGGCTCTGTAGGAAGCAGAGCACTTTGTGGATAACACTCTTCCAAATACTCGAGAATAGCCATCGATTGCGACAGCACGAACTCATTACCACTGTCATCTATATCGACTAAGGTCGGCACTAACTCCTGGGGGTTTAGCTTGGCATAATCTGCCTTATGCTGCTCACCGCCATCTTTCACCAGATGCACAGATAGCAAGTCGGCATCGAGTCCTTTAAGGTTCAAGGCAATTCGGACTCTATATGCGGCGCTCGAACGCCAGTATCCGTATAGTTTCAACATCATATTTCCTTAAAAATCTGGGCTTAAAAAAACGGGGCTAATCCAATTGAATTAGCCCCCGTTCTATCACATATTGTAAAAGTTAACCTTTATACTCGACAACTTGCTGATCGATTGCACCGAAAATAGTCTGCTCATTATCATCGAGCATCTCGATACGCACCCGATCGCCAAACTTCATAAATGAGGTCGATGGTTTACCATCGGCAATTATTTCTAGCATGCGCGTCTCGGCCAAACAGCTGTAACCTGCTGAACGGTCATAGTTTGAGATGGTGCCCGAGCCTATGATAGCACCTGCACCTAAGGGTCTAGTCATGGCAACATGAGACACTAACTGGCTGAAGTTAAATGTCATGTCAACACCAGCATTCGGGCGACCGAACAGCTTATTGTTTAAATGAGTGATAAGTGGCAGATGCACTTTCGAATCTTCCCAGCGAGCCCCCAACTCATCAGGCGTCACCGCCACAGGAGAGAAGCTGCTCGATGGCTTGGCCTGGAAGAAACCGAAGCCTTTAGCCAATTCACCAGGGATCAAGTTACGCAGAGACACATCATTCACTAACATTAGCAGTTTGATGTGCTTGTGTGCGGAATCAGCCGATACTCCCATGGGCACATCATCGGTAATAACGGCAATTTCAGACTCGAAATCTATGCCCCACTCTTCACTCGCCAATGGGATATCAGCTTTAGGCGCGATAAAGCAATCTGAGCCGCCTTGATAGACCAAAGGATTAGTCCAAAATGCTTCCGGCATCTCTGCGCCGCGAGCCTTACGAACCAGCTCGACGTGATTAACATAGGCACTGCCATCGGCCCATTGGTAAGCACGAGGCAGAGGAGATAAACACTGGGATTCATCAAAATCAATGGCATTATCGATCAGACCATGGTTTAACGCTTCATATAACTCTTGCAGTTGTGGCTGTAACAACGCCCAAGCATCAATTAACTGCTGCATTGTATGGGCAATTGCTGGCACCGCCACTGTCTTAGAAAGATCTTTACTCACTAACATCAACTGGCCATCACGACGACCATTATTATAACTGGCTAATTTCATACCCGCTCCCATCCTGAATCAGCACCCAACTGAGTTCAGGCATCAGTTGAGTGTCATGTTTATTTTAATAATGGCTATATATTTACCTTAAGCATAGTCAGATAGGAATAGCGTGACCTAAATCACATCAGTCTCAACAACCCTTTATTTCGTAAAGATATAGTTACACTCTGCCACTCCAGCTAACATTGAGGTTTTTTGTCAAAATATGATGAAAAAAACATCACTTTCTAGTGATGACTTTTACCTCTTTTTTTGCTTGCTGATCTTATACTCTCTGAGTTTATTGGCGATAGCGGTGTGTGAAACCCCTAACTTCCTAGCCAACTGACGCGTACTTGGATATGCTGGATAGAGTCGTCTTAATAGGCTCGATTCAAACTGTTTCATCGCCTGATCTAAGCTGCCCTCAAATTGATGATCAAAATAACCAAAGCCTTCTGCATAAGAAGGCAATTTCAGGTGTTCCACCGATAACTCTGCAGAACCATCCCACATCGACACGGCTCTAAAGATGGCATTCTTAAGCTGACGGACATTACCCGGCCAAGCATAATTCATTATCTGCTCTCGACATTGGGCCGAAATACGCCTGACAGGAATAGATAATTGTTGGCTATAATGTTCGAGGAACATCTCAGTAAGTGGGATCACATCGGTCTTGCGCTCACGCAAGGAAGGCATGTGAAAACTCAATACATGGATTCGATAAAAGAGATCTTCTCTGAACTCGCCGGTCTGACACAGCTCGGCAAGATTCTTCTGGGACGAGCAGATGATCCTAACATCGACCCTGATCTCACTGTCTTCACCTAATCGTCTGAAGGTACCATCCTGAAGAAGCCGCAATAACTTAACCTGCGCCGATTTAGACATCTCGGCAATCTCATCGAGAAAAACAGTGCCGCCCTTACCCTCTTCGAAGAAGCCTCTCTTCACTATTGTGCCATTGCTGACGAAACCAAATAACTCCTCTTCGGCGGCGCTGTCTGGCAGAGCCGCACAGTTAATGGCGATAAAGGGGTGCTCTCTACGCATACTGGCATCGTGACATGCCCTTGCCATCAGCTCCTTGCCCGTCCCCGTCTCTCCGGTGATTAACAACGGTGCATCAAAATGAGCCATTCGTCGAGCTTGTACCAGCACCTGTTTCATCTTGTCACTGGTCACAAGAACATTCTCAAAACCCACTGTTTGACTCTGCAAAGCATTAAATTGTTTACCCACGCGGGCAGGAGATTTTAATACAACTACAGCACCAGCTAGGATACTTTTCTCATTTTCATCAGGTAGATAAATAGGCAGCATTTCGGCAAGGTATTCATTCTCACCGATATTAACTCGAGTCGCCTGAGCCAGAACTAAAGTCTCACTGAGCCAACGACTAAAGTTAAATCCTTGAACCCAGTGGTTGAGCGGTTCATCTATGACTTCATGTTCAGCCATTCCCACGGTCATGAGTGCTGATTCATTCACAATCCGTACACGGCCTTTGACATCGATTGAAAAAACAGAATCGGGAAGTGTCTTGAGCAAGGTCTTTAAGGCATAATGCTCCTGCTCAGATGGCATAAAGGAGACAGTACGGACATCATGTACCCCCTCCACTTTCCTGATCAAAGGCAATAACTCACTGAGTACATCAAAATTGACTTCAGCGAACTGGAGATAGAGAAAACCTTGGTTACTGGCATCTATCGCAAGAAGATTGATGCCATAACCTTCTAAAATTGTCAAAATGCCTTTGGCCTGACCGACACGGTCCAAACAACATACTTCAAGGCGCATACGGTCAAATCCCTCTTTATTAATAATATCGTTTTGGGAGAAGGCACTAATAAAGCCATCCATTCCAAGTACGAAATTTGACTCTTTACAGTCATTCAAAAGCCCATACGTTAGAAGGTTCTGATGAATGTGGCAAGCCTTGTTTACAATAGAGGGTGCGTATTAATAAAGGCCAACAGGTCATAAAAACTAACCTGCTGATTTTATATTGTTAAATATTTTTTAATAACTGGTCGGTCTTGGCCGCCATAATGAAATCGTTCTTATGCAGTCCCTTGATTGAATGAGACCACCAGGTCACAGTGACCTTGCCCCACTCAGTTAATATCCCGGGGTGATGAAATTCGGCCTCCGCCAGTTCCGCCAAGTCATTGGTGAACACCATAGCAAGTTTAAAGTTTTTGAACTTGTAGACGCGCTCTAACTGCATCACACCATCACGCACTTCGACTCCCCAGTCTGGGATCATCCTTATAAGATCCACAAGTTGTTCGTCAGAGACTTTAGGGGCGTCCAACTGACAGGCTTCACATTCCATTTCCGCTAACTGAGACATTTTTTTTCCTTCTTATTTAATAATCTAATACTAAATGTTCAATGACACTTAGGAGGTGATTTTTTATCTTAACATTACTTAGCTGACTATAGATTTCGGCTCATACAAAGGAGCAAACAAGCCTAGTTTTTTTGCTTCAGCAACGGCCCCCATGATATCCATTTGCACAACTTCATCGAGAAACGATAAACTATCGATGGCGTAATAGACAGGTTGCATAATATCGATGCGATACGGTGTTCTTAACACATCGACAAGGTTAAATGGCTTAATTTGTGGCTCATTTCCCATCGCATATAAGGTTTCACCTGGTGAACTCAAAATACCACCACCGTAGATTGACAAAGTATTATCTCGATTTCGGATCAGACCAAACTCAACGGTAAACCAGTACAAACGAGCCAGCAATACTCGGTCCTCCTTGCTAGCCGCTAAACCTAGCTTCCCATAAGCATGTGAGAATTTTGCGAATGATGAGTTAGTTAACAACGGGCAATGGCCAAACACCTCATGGAAAATGTCAGGTTCTCTTAAATAATCAAATTCATCTTTACTGCGAATAAAGGTCGCAACAGGAAACTGACGATCAGCCAATAGCTCAAAGAAATGCTCGAAAGAGATCAGTGCAGGCACACCTGCCGTTTTCCAGCCAGTGATATCCAACAACACCCTATCAATATCTTTGAGCTGTGGAATACAATTTTCCAATAAGCCCAACTCGTTCAATCCTTGTTGATATTCAGAGCAGGCATATTCAGATAAATGTCCCTGCTGCCTCAAATACAAGGCTTGCCAGATATCATGCTCCGCCTGAGGGTAATCGATGTAACCTTTCACATCGGGTAATCGAGCTTCATACCGTATGTTTTTGCTCATATTTTGATATCACTCATTATGGTTCCTATACTAATACTCGATCAATTTGGTTTTTTTGTTAACTCCATCGCGTTTATTCTTTATCTAAATCCACACCATAAATGTAATATCTATGTTGCAGCCAACATCTTAATCACCCTAAACATCTGAAAATCACTGACTTTAAGTGTAACTATAACTTTACATACTATTAAGTAAACTCTCTTTTTCTCCTAAATTTAAGCGATTAAAATAGCTTTCATTTGTCAGTTTATAAAAATAGATCTACGAAGCTGTAATAATTACTGACTAATCTCGTTATAATCTATTGATCTCACCATGTTGAGCTCAATTAAGCGAATAAGTAAAAGATGAATATAAAACAGACCTGAAGCCGTGATCCCAGATACTTCCTGCGACTCACGCCACTCCCAAAGTGGTGTTACCCGTCGATGGACGTGAGATTTTACCCTCAGGATTTCAAACAATACTCCATCGACATACGTCACAGAGTTAAACAAGGAAAACTGTCATGACTATATTAGTCACAGGTGGTGTGGGCTACATCGGTAGCCATACCGTAGTAGAATTATTAAATGCAGGACAAGACGTGGTTATCGTCGACAACTTAGTGAATTCAAATATCAAAGCCTTACATAGAATAAAAGAGATCACTGGGAAATCAGTCACTTTTTATCAAGGTGATGTGCTCAATAAAGTCTTCCTACAGAAGGTATTTAGCGATCATAAAATCCAATCAGTGATCCATTTCGCGGGGCTAAAGGCCGTTGGTGAGTCTGTTGCTCAACCATTACGCTACTATGAAAATAATGTCACTGGCACCTTAGTCCTATGCGAAGTCATGGCAACTAATGATGTCAAGAATCTCGTTTTTAGCTCATCAGCCACAGTTTATGGTGATCCTGCCAGCCTGCCTATTACCGAAGACTTCCCCACTGGTGCAACAAACCCTTACGGTCAATCCAAGCTGATGGTCGAACATATATTACAAGATTTGCATCATTCAGACACTAGCTGGAACATCGCTTTACTGCGTTACTTCAATCCTGCAGGTGCTCATAAGAGCGGTCGAATAGGCGAAGATCCAAATGATATCCCCAACAACCTGATGCCATTTATCGCTCAAGTGGCGGTGGGAAAACGTGAGCAGCTCAGTATATTCGGAAATGACTATGACACCCATGACGGCACAGGCGTTCGTGACTACATTCATGTAGTCGACTTAGCTATAGGTCACCTGAGAGCGTTAGATAAACTCAATACTATGTCTGGATTAGTCACTTATAACTTAGGTACAGGCCAAGGCTACAGCGTCATCGACATGGTAAAAGCCTTTGAAAAGTCCTGTGGTAAACCCATACAATATCAAATTGTCCCACGCCGTTCAGGTGATATTTCCGCTTGTTTTGCTAACCCTAATAAAGCCAAGAGCGAACTGAACTGGGAAGCAACTCATAGTCTGGAAGACATGACCAGTAGCAGCTGGAACTGGCAGTCGAATAATCCTAACGGCTATGAAGAATAGACTAGGTTCCTTTTCTTGAATATAAAATGGTTCTAGAACCTTAGTTTTTCATTTAATAAAGTAATTAATAATGAGCAATATAAACCAAAGCAGACGTCGACTTTTTAGCCGAAATAAATCCAACGCAATACGGCCCCCATGGACTAAAACAGATATCGAATTTACCGATATCTGTACCCGTTGTGATCACTGTATCAAGGCTTGTGAAACACAAATTATTATCCGAGGTGAGGGTGGCTTCCCTGAGATTAACTTTGCCGATGACGAGTGTACATTCTGTAAAAAGTGCGCTGAGGTTTGCCCCGAGCCATTATTTATCGACACAGGGCAAACTCCTTGGGAGTTAAAGGCTGTGGTGCAGGAGTCTTGTCTGGCCCATAGAGGTGTGTGGTGCCAAAGTTGTAAAGATAGCTGCGATGAGGATGCCATCAGCTTTAAACCCGCCATCGGCCAAGCTCCTCAACCTGTAATAGACACTGATCTATGCACTGGCTGCGGTGCCTGTGCATCCCCTTGCCCCACAAATGCCATCAAATTGCGGTCCAAAAATCAATAAAAAACCCCCTCAACTCTAACTCATTCAACAAAGCCCAGCCAAAATAATGATGAAAAAGTACCAAACATTAATGGTTTGTTTCGTATTAAAATCAGGGTAACATTAGTTTATTCATGACTTATTTATTAATAGAGCATTATGTTCGGAAATAAGAAAAGCAACGCAGGACTCACTTTTGTGGCTCAGGGCACTAAACTCTCAGGCGAGACTCACTTTGCCGGAGAAGCACTCATAGGTGGTGAAATATACGGCAAAATAAGCTCAACGGGAAAGATCACCATAGAAGTTGATGGTTATCTTGATGGAGAAGTGAACTGTGAGGAGTTGAAAGTCTCAGGTAATTTCAAGGGTAAACTTAAGTGTAAAAAACTCAATATCACCAGCACTGGTACCGTTGAAGGTGAAATAGCCTGTGAGTCTATGGAGATATTTAAGGGGGGGCAGTTTATCGGCATGCGTGTAAGAGAAGATATCGCCTTATTGAACACTATTACTCTAAACGAAGACCATCGAACTGATCCTAAATCGGAGACTCAAGGAGAGTTGCAAGTGAATTGAGCGATTTAGCTACCATATTTGATGAATGAGTAGCTCATTTCTAGAGCCTGTAAATAATGTTTTAAACCTAGATTCTGGCGCTTTTCTATGGCGCCCAACTTAGCCACAAGCTTACCCCTGACTCAATTTCACCTTTAACAGGTATTCTCTAAGCAGGTTAACAAACTCATCTGCGGATCTATCCAGACAATCAACGGGAATATAAAGATGAAATCCCAGGTTCTTACTCAACATTTCACATCGGTGTCCGAACATCGCGAGTACACCTCTATAACGCTCGTCATTAATCAATAATGGTGTAAACTCTGAGTTCATATAATCTTCCAACTCTATTAAGTCTTCATCCAATGTCATAGCTGACATAAGTAGAGGTCGCTGCTCGGTTAACAGACCTGTAGCCAACCGACCAGGGACTATATCCAACACTGGATTGATTTTATTTAGCTTAATACCAATATATGGCAATTTTATAGACTCTAAACCATCTAATCCTCGGGGAATATCTATCCTCTGGATATTAGACCAATGGATAAAAATACTGCCACGCCTGTGATGATATTTAAGCCCTTGCTGATTAATATCTAGGCTAATTTCAGGCTCGAGAATTTTAGAGACCCCAAGAACCAGAGATATCACTCCTAATGAAAAACAGACCATACCAGGGGCAAACATGGCTGCAGAGGACAGGAATAAACCTATACCGATCGTCAGTGCTATCACGCCGACTAAGGTCAAAGTTATGCTGTTACGTTTAAATTTCGAGTTTATCTGTACTGCTTCAATATCCAAGAATTATCCTAAAAAATACATTTATACTAATCAATATTAAGCTACGGTCATTCAGCGAGAGTTTAGCGCTTCTAAAGCAAGACCATTAATTGACTCTTCATAAGTGGCATCCATAATATCTATGTTATTTGCAACGAGTGATTAAAAGCGAGATCTCAGCACTTAGCTGCCACCAATAGCCATGTAGGCTTTGACCGCAGCATAATAGCTAGCCTACTCCTTAAAACAGACAGGGCAAGGTCAGTAACGCAGAATAAATCACGTTAAAACCCACCCTATGGGAGCGCCTGACTTTGAAAATAGCGATAGATCTTAGCATGTGACTAAAGCAATAAAAACTCATATTAAGCTAAGCTGAATTTTTCACGAATGTTAGAGACTTGTGCTTACCACAGCCAAGCGGCACCCCGCACTCCAGAAGAGCAGCCATAAACATTTTGCAGCACAGGAGTACGACACTCACCACCAAGCACGTATTTTTCTAACACTTTAGGGAATTTGGGATAGATGGCATCAACATTAGACATGCCCCCCCCCAACACGATCACATCAGGGTCTAGTGTATTGATCACATTTGCAAGGGATCTGGCCAACCTATCTAAGTAGCGCTCAAACGCCGCCTTTGCCCGAGCATCTCCGGCATCGACCAACGCCATGATCTCCGAACCTTTGCTCGCATGCCCTCCAGCCTGATTGTAATCACGCACAAAGCCACTACCAGAAATAAAGGTCTCGATGCAGTCATAATTGCCACAGAAGCACTTGGTTGAATTAAATTCCTCTTTAGACATCCATGGCAGTGGGTTATGACCCCACTCTCCACCTATCCCATTTCCACCACCGTGAACACCACCTTTAATTGCTATGCCTCCACCACACCCTGTGCCTATGATGACACCAAACACCACATTTTTACCTGCACCCGCACCATCGATGGCTTCAGAGATGGCGAAACAGTTAGCATCATTGGCAACCCTGACTTTACGGCTCAATCGCTGCCCCAGATCAATATCCAGAGGCTTACCATTAATCCAGGTCGAATTAGTCGCATTTTTGACTAAGCCAGTAAAAGGCGAGATGACACCAGGAATCCCTACACCAACGCTTCCCGTCATACCTAATATAGTCTCGGCTTCATCTACTAAGCTCACAATGGTATCGAGTGTAGCCTCATACTCTCTTGGTGTAGGCAAACGTTTCCTGAAGAGCTCTTTTCCCTCTGCATCCAAGGCAACCAACTCTATTTTAGTTCCACCAAGATCAACGCCCATTCGCAACATCTGTCTTACTCCACTATCGACTCTAGTTAACTCTAACTAACTTAAGCCTATTCAACAGGTTTAAGTTGTTTCTTGAATATAATCATTACGCCTGTAATCAATTGAAATATTTATTACATTTTAATTGCAACGCATAAAAAAGTACTCTTTAATCTTGCCTATATTCACCAGTATTAAGCTAAGATAACACTTAAAAATAGAACTCTAAACGACTTTTAAATCGTATTAACACTTAGCTTACCCAAAAGAGAATAAGCAAGTATTTTCAAAGGTATGACAGCGAAATATCACCCTCCATCAGAATAAAAATTAGCACTTAATTATCTAAAGATAAATCCATGTGCTTTAGCTCCAACCTCAAAAAGCTATTAATAAAAAATTCCTTTTTTTCAGCACACAAGTAACTCAGGGGAATTTGAGTTAGCTCTATTTAATGACACAAAATATCCGCAGGTTTACCTTCTAATATCTTAATACTGATATTTGAAAATATTAAACTTAGTTTTCCAGCACTTGATAAAGAAAACGGAGAACTCACTTGGTCAAGTTTCATTCCAGTCTGAGTGAAACATGCAAGATCGACTGTCAGTTCTTGCCAGTGTTCAAGCTGCATTTTCGCCAACAGAGGCCCAATCTGTACTTGGCCAGAACATCGGTCTCCACATTCCATAGTGACCTGAACTTGAGAAGCGACTGGCTGATTGAGTTTAAGGGTCACAGATAAAACCGAGTTCAATTGTTGAATCTTTTTCATGTCAACGGCAGACTGACTGACAAAGCTAACCTCAGCCACGCCTTTACCATTGAAAATTAACTGTCTCGCATCCTCCTGAACCTCTTTATCACGGGTTTGATATTCAACAAACTCACTGGTTTGCATGCTGCTCAAAACTGGCTCACTTACTCCTTTACTGCCAATCATTAACGTCCAAGGGGCCTTAACTGAACCATCAAAAATGACAATTGAACTCGTCTGTACCGCTTGCATATACCTCTTTTCTGACAAATCAGAGCCTAATGTGTCTATGTCTCCATAACTGAGTCCGTAGCCATAGGGAAATAGAGGAGCATAGTCACTATCAAAGCGATTGACCTTGCTCTGCAGAGCTGTAGCAGGCCATGAGTATGACAACTTACCTGTCATCTCATGATTAACACTCCCATCTCGATTGCTAAACAACACTTCAGCGATCCCAAGTCCTTCACTACCTGGTAGCCAGGCAACTACAAATGCATCAGATGCATTGAGCTCGGCATTGACCCAGAGGGGCCTCCCTGTGAGAAATACCGAAATAACAGGAATACCTTGAGCTTTAAGACGCTTTAACAGTGCTAAGTCGTGCTTAGTACTTGCTTGAAATTCAAGGTGTGTAACATCACCCACGCCTTCCGCGTAGGGAGCTTCGCCAAACACCACAATAGCTACATCGGGTTTAGTGCTATATTCACCACTCAGGTTCAGCTCAGTTTGCCCCCCAGCGGCAAAAACGATTTGCTCAATACCATCATAGATAGAGGTGCTCCCAGGGAAGTCGGCGTTGCTGTTGTTCGTACCTTGCCAGCTAATACTCCAACCACCAGATTGTTTACCTATATTATCTGCACCATCACCTGCAATTAATACACGTTGCTTAGGAGAAAGAGGTAAAATATCACCTTGATTTTTAAGCATCACCAAAGACTCTCGCACCGCTTGACGCGCTATATCTCTGTGGGCTTTAGCACCGATCAACTCAGTTTTCCCTGATAGTACACGATTGGCTGGACTGGGTTTATCAAATAAACCCGCTCGTAATTTGACTCTGAGAATTCGGCTTACTGCATCATCGATACGTGTAACCGCAATCTCACCACTTCTTACCTGAGCGAGGGTATTTTCATACAAAGGCTTCCAGGCGGAAGTCGACACCATGAAAATATCTAGCCCGGCATTTGCCGCCTGAGCACAACTTTCAATACTGCAACCAGGCACTTGCCCATGACCATTCCAGTCTCCTACCACTATGCCATTAAAGCCCATTCGCTCTTTTAACACTTGAGTTAACAAGTAATGATTACCGTGATTTTTAATACCATTCCAACTATTAAATGACGCCATAACAGTCTGAGCACCAACACTAATTCCACTGACATATCCTTGACCATGAATATCAAATAATGCCTGCTCAGTTGCAAGGTTATCGCCCTGATCGACACCACCCTCAGTGCCGCCATCTCCAAGAAAATGTTTTACCGTCGCTATAACCCGGTTATCACCCAAAAAATCTTTACCCACTGTGCCTTGTAGCCCTTTAACCATCGCACTGGCATAGGATTTTACTATTTGAGGATCTTCTGAATATCCTTCATAGGTTCTGCCCCACCTATCATCTCTTACCACGGCAACTGTGGGGGCAAATACCCAGTCGATACCTGTCACCATCACCTCGGTGGCTGTAATTGCCGCTATGCTCTCGATAAGTTCGGGGTTATTGCAGGCGCCTAAACCAATATTATGAGGAAACAAGGTAGCACCTATAACATTATTATGACCATGAACCGCATCGGTTCCCCACATAGTAGGGATACGAGACCCATCGAGAACGTCATCAACAGAGGCTTGATACATATCTTCGGCTAGCTTTATCCAATCTGATGGTGTTGCATATTTATTGTCCTCTGGAAATGAGCCGCCGCCATTAAGATAGGATCCAAAACCATATTGGCGCATATCTTCGACAGTGATATCACGGATCTCAGGTTGGATCATCTGAGCGACTTTTTGCTCTAATGTCATTGTTTTGAGAAGTTCAGTTATTGTCTTTTCATCAGTAGAGTCCAATGCCACATCCATAGCTAACTCAGGCCAAATATCTATAGTATTAACACCTGAGTTTTTCTCTTGCCTGAGCGCTAATTGCATGTTTTTTTGAGTCACCGAGTCGATACCTGACTCACTTTTAGGACTACAATTATTCAAGGTAATAACGAGGGCACTTGCAAATACCAACGAAAAAATGGTTTTATTCCTCTTGATCATTTCAAGTCTTCCTCCATCGCACTCGATGACAACTTACAACTTGCTTTACTACCTAATAAGCCATAAAAGGCGATATAAACAAAGCAGATCATGGGTATCAAAAATGACAGTTGGATCCCGGCAACATCTGCTATAACCCCCTGAGCTACTGGCAATAATGCGCCACCAACGATGGCTAAACACAATACTCCTGAGCCTTGACTGGTGTGCTGCTTCAATCCTTTTAACGCCAGAGTAAATATTGTTGGGAACATGATAGAATTACAGAGTCCCACTAGAATAATGGCCCAGAGTGCCAACATACCCGATGAGAATGTGGCAATCAGCACGAGAATAACCGCTAAGATACTATTAAAACCTAACACCTTACTGGCCGATATTTTTTGCATCACTAATGCACCGATAAAGCGTCCGATCATAGCGCCGCCCCAATAATAGGTCACATATTTAGCCGCCTTTATCTCCTCTAAACCAGCAATACTCTCCATAGCAGCAAAGTTAATCAATAAACTACCAATGCCAACCTCTGCACCGACATAAACAAATATTGCAATCGCCCCTAAGACTAAATGACGATACTGCCACGCACTCCCCTGTTGAGCACTGTCGGCACTCTTTTTCTCTGGTTTAGTTTCGACTTTGGGTAACTTAATAAAGGCAAAAATGATCGCCATGATAAATAATGCCGACGCCAGTATAAGGTAAGGTGTTTGCACTGCCGTAGCCTGATCTTGACTACCAGCAACAACATCAGTCACAGATGACAGTATTAACCAGCCACCAAATATGGGGGCAAGAGTCGCACCTAATGAGTTAAATGCTTGTGTCATCGTTAATCTGGAAGAAGCGGTTCTAGCCTCTCCAAGCACGCTAACATAGGGATTAGCTGAAACTTGCAGCACGGTTATTCCTGCTGCTAATACAAATAATGCGGTTAAAAAGGCTAAATATGACCCTGTTGTCGCTACAGGGTAAAACGACAAGGCACCAACACCCGCAATCATCAAACCGCAGACGATGCCTTTTTGATAACCTATCTTACTGACTAACGCCCCAGCAGGCATAGATACAATAAAGTAAGCCCCAAAAAAACAAAACTGAATCAGCATAGCTTGGGTATAGTTAAGATCGAACATGGCTTTAAGATATGGAATAAGAATGTCATTTAAACTTGTCAGCAAACCCCAGATAAAGAATAAGGAAGTTAAACAAGTTAATGAAAATCGATAATTTTGCACATTCCTGGTACTGTTTTGGCTTGCAAGATGTTGTTCTTGAACTGGTGTGCTAGGTATCACAGCCATAACTATCCCTTATCATTTAGTGTTGATTAAACGCTAGGTTATTGCCTCAGCAGTATCTCACTCACATCACATCGCTGGACTCACTTTGCAACTAAAAAACTGTTAAATAAATCTATTGATTTTTAACATTTAAAGCTCTATGTTTAATGTAAGCGCTTTCATTTATAACACACTCGTAACGAATAGCAATTATTTTTAAGCCGAGTGTAAGCGCTTTCAGCGTTGCAGTGATTAACTACTGCATTATTGATGAATGTTAATAACTGTGATGAAAATAACTTTAATGAAAATACAATTACCTAACAATTCTCCTATGTTATCGCCTCAGTTTACCTTCGGGGTAGCAACCGCTTCTTTCCAGATTGAGGGAAGTGCGACAAATAGGCTTCCAAATATATGGGATACCTTCTGTAAAAAGCCAGGAGCCATAGCTGATAAATCTGATGGGTTAACCGCCTGTGATCATGTAAACCTTTGGGAGAATGATCTTGAACTGATTTCAAGTTTAAATGTCGATGCCTATCGCTTGTCAGTATCTTGGGGGCGAGTCATGAATCAAGATGGCAGCCTCAACAAAGAAGGCGTAAATTTCTACATTAAGCTATTAGACAAGCTTAATCAGCTAAACATAGCAGCCTTTGTAACCTTATATCACTGGGATCTTCCTCAATATATTGAAGATAACGGTGGCTGGCTAAATCGAGAAACCGCCTATTTATTCAGTCATTACGCCGATGAAATATCTAAAGCATTCGGCAAAAGGGTTTCTTCATACGCTACACTGAATGAACCCTTTTGCAGTGCATATTTAGGCTATGAAGTGGGCGTTCATGCTCCTGGTATAGCCAATGCTAAAGCGGGAAGAGCTGCAGCCCACCATTTACTTTTAGCCCATGGTTTAGCGATGAAGGTATTGCAAAAAAATTGCCCAGACTCACGTAACGGCATAGTGTTGAATTTTACCCCTTGTTATTCAAGTACCGAGAACTGCGCCGATCTCGCTGCCACTAAGTATGCTGATGATTATATGAATCAGTGGTATATAAAACCTATCATGGATGGCGTTTATCCTGATCTACTAGACTCTCTACCCACAGATGTCAGACCTGATATTCATGAGGGTGATCTTGATATTATCTCCCAACCGTTAGATTTTCTCGGAGTGAACTATTACACCCGTCTTATCTACAAAGCTAATCAACAACATATCTACGAAGAGGTACCTAACGATGCTGCTCCCCATACAGATATCGGCTGGGAGATTTACCCCAAAGGGTTAACAGAACTACTAACGTCTCTCAATGGCCTGTATAAACTTCCACCTGTCTATATCACAGAAAATGGCGCGGCCATGGCTGACAAACTTATAAATGGAGAAGTAAGAGATCTTGATAGAATTCATTACTATCAAGATCATCTCAGAGCCATTAATTTGGCTATCGAACAAGGTGTCAACATTCAGGGATATTTTGCCTGGAGCTTAATGGATAACTTCGAATGGGCAGAGGGCTATCTGAAACGCTTCGGTATTGTCTATGTCGATTATGAAACACAAAAGAGAACCATCAAATCCAGTGGTTTAGCATATAGAGATCTCATCAGCAACCGATAAAAATAAGTGGAGCCAGTAATGAGTAAACTTTCAATTCAAGAAAAACTGGGGTACGCCATGGGAGATGCGGCCGCCAACTTAGTGTGGCGTGGCGCCTTGGCATATTTAGCTGTATTTTATACTGACACCTTTGGTTTAACCGCCGCCGCCGCCGCCATTCTTTTTTTAGTTGTCCGCTTATCTGATGGAGTCACCGACATCATCATGGGGATGATTGCCGATCGCACATCGACGCGATGGGGAAAATTTCGTCCTTGGATTTTAATATCTACGCCTTTTTTGGCACTTTTTATGGTCTTATGTTTCACCACCCCAGATTTAAGTGATCAGAATAAGCTGATTTATGCTTATGTCACTTACATAGGTTTAACTTTGGCTTACACTCTCAATAATGTGCCCTACTCTGCATTAATGGGTGTAATGACTGCGAGTGACACCGAGCGTACCAGCCTTTCAGGATTCAGGTTGGCAGGGGCTTTTAGCGGTGGTCTGCTAGTCATGGGGTTTTTACCTGATCTCGTTGCCTATTTCGGTGCTGGTGATGACTCACAAGGTTATCAATATTCCATGTACCTGTTCGCCGCCATTTTGGTGACATTAATGGTCATCACCTTTGCGACAACTAAGGAACGCGTAACTCCTGCAGTCGATGAATCTAGTGATCTTTCCACTGAACTTAAAGATCTCTGTAAAAACTTACCTTTCATTATATTGCCACTGCTTGCAATCACGCTGTTTTTTTACTATCGCAACCTTTATAGCAGTATTTTCTTCTTTTTTATTATGACTATGATGTGGTTTGTCATTAAACGGCTCATCAATCAAGACACAAAAAACTTCTCTAGAACTCAAAGAGATATGGTCGATTTACTGACCAACAAGCCCTGGTTAATACTACTCGGCATGGGCTTTCTCACCATGATGTTTAATGGTATCAAGTATGGTGTGATTGCTTACTACTTTAAATATCAAGTCGGAAATGAACTCATGGTCGGTCAATATTTTATTGCCCTGCTGTTAGTGTCAATTCTCGGCGCACTATCCACTGGCTACCTTTCAAAAAAATGGGGTAAACAAAACCTATTTATCACATCACTTCTAATTAGTGGTCTATTAACAGCGTCGTTCTACTGGGTACCTAATGATAATATTACCGCCATCTTCATATTAGGCTGCTCTGCTGAATTTTTTGCCGCGATGATGCCAACGTTATTCTTTTCTATGCTAGGTGATTCAGCTGATTATTCTGAATGGAAAAATGGTCGTCGAGCGACGGGATTGATCTATTCTGCTGGTACTTTTGTACAAAAAACCGGAAGCGGATTTGCCGGCGCACTCGTTTTGGCTGTGTTAGCCAACTACGGATACGATGGCATGGATAAAGCCACCATAGAAGCTTCATTACCTGGTATGCAGTTGTTAATGAGCTGGATCCCCGCAGCCTTCGCCTTTGCAGGCGTTATCTTAATGCTGTTTTATCCTCTAGGCTGCAAACAAAATCAAGTGATAGGTCAAGAACTGGCTAAACGTAGAGAATCATTATCTGCAGCTTAATATGGTAAAAAAAGGATAAAAGCTTCACATCATGCTAACCACTAAAGGAAAAATAGCCTACGGCCTAGGATACGCCAGTAATATCATATTTTAAACTGTAATGATGCATGCTAAGGGCTATCAGCTCACCATGCTGCTAATGAGCCGTTTCGGTGTGATATTAAATATGTTTTGCCGAAACAAGGGAACGAGTGCCCCTTGCAAAACAGCAGTCACTTAATTTTAAAACCACTTTTAGGACTACGGCAATGCTCTGGGCAGAAATAACGAATGCTATCGGCTATGGACTATGGACAGAAGAGAGCAGGTATGCATATTGCCGGAGTGGTTTACGCTAGTGTGATATTTTTCATTAAATTAGGTAAACACTTGGAGGGACGATGGCAGGCTGGATCTAGCCTTTTACAATTACCAAACTGATGTCATACAAGCTAGAGTCTCAACATGGAATTTTGCTTTCCTTCACGCGATATCCTGCAATAGGTTCACTGATTGTTGCAGCAATAATGCATTGGTATAAACTTGATGATCACAAGATGGAGCAAATGCGAATAGCACTTAAAAATCAGGCAAAAGAGTGAAACAGCCTATGCCGACTGCTAACAAATAATGTTCAATAAAAATCATATAAAAACTTTAGTAAAATCATAGTGTAAATAACCTGATAGTACCAGTCTTTATATGAACGAAACAATGAGGTAAAAGTATGGCAACCATTTATGATGTCTCAGTGCTAGCTGGAGTGTCGCTAGCGACAGTATCCAGAGTGATGAACAAAAGTAGCAAAGTCAGTGAGAAAACCGCCAAAAAAGTTACCGATGCTATGATTCAACTGGATTACAGACCAAACTCTATTGCACAATCCTTAGCCTCAAATCGTTCTAATAGTGTTGGAGTTTTAGTTTCAGAGCTTCATGGTGCCTTTTACGGTGCCATGATGAGTGGAATTGAAGCCGAACTAAGAACATCAAAAAAACATGTCATCATCGCCGCGGGACACAGTGACGAGCAAAGCGAAAAAGAAAGCATTGAGTTTCTCATCGACCGTTGCTGTGATGCTCTCATACTCCACGTAGAAGCCGTTTCAGATGAATATTTGATTGAACTCAGCAAAGGCTCAACACCTATCGTGCTTATCAACCGATATATTCCGGATCTCAAAGATAACTGTATTTTCTTAGATAATCAGCTAGGAGGGTATTTAGCCACAAAAGCTATCCTCGACTCTGGACATAAATTTCTAGCTTATATTTCTGGACCTAAGTGGAAAGTTGATACCCAAGCCCGTTTAAAGGGGCACAGGCAAGCGTTGGCTGAATACGGAATTGAGTTTAATCCATCATTGATGTTTGAAGGTGACTATCTGGAAACTGGTGGTAGCCAAGGCTTTAAAACTCTCAAATCTAAAAATGAACATTTTACAGCCTTAGTATGCGCAAATGATGAAACTGCAGCGGGAGCCATGGATGCAGCAAGACAAATGCAAGTGAATATACCGATAGATGTATCCATCATAGGCTTTGACAACATTACATTAGCCAATTACATCCACCCAAAATTATCAACCATTGACTACCCTATAGGTGAAATGGGGCATATGGCTGCACGTTGGATCTTAAAAAACATCTATAAAAATATGTCTCTCAAAATAAAAAATATATTTGAACCCTCTTTTATTCGTAGAAATTCTATAAGAAAAATAAAAACCTGATGGCTAAAAATATGCGAGATTAATAGAACCGATTTCTGCCACTCTACAATCCAATTTTGTCAGTACATTCTCGTCCCGACAGAATATTTGCAGCAGATGACCCAAGCACAATATAGGCATGAATCCCTAAATAAACTTCAACACGTTTCTACTCTCATTCTTATTTGATAAGAAAATTGACTAAAACCGTCAAACTTATTACTCAATAGCTTTTTACACCAGACTTTGTAACAGTTACATTACAATTGACCTTGAAACAAGATTTATCCACTAATAAAACCCCAATATATATAAGCAAAACACAAGTCAAATACTCTATTAATCAACTCTGTACGCTACACCTACGGACTAAAGTATTACATTTGTTAAAATAAAGTGATTATTATGTTGACTGAACTCGTTAATTAACCTAGTTTTGTGTAAGCGCTTACAAATTTAAACTATTAGAGTCCTCTTTATTTTTTTGAGCTGTTTTGAAAGCGCTTTCATTTAGTTGTCAATATTAGATTAACTAATACATTATGATTGAGTTTTCCGGGGGGATGGACATGCAGCATAAAACATTTAAAAAAACAGCATTAGCGACAAGCCTTTCACTGGCATTAAGTGCAACAGCACTTACGCCTGTGTATGCAGCCGAAGAACAAGAGCAAGATATCGAAGTGATTGCCGTAAAAGGCATCCGCGGCAGCTTGATTAAATCAATGGATCTAAAAAGAAGTGCGAGCGGTGTTGTTGACGCAATTACTGCAGAAGATATTGGTAAGTTCCCAGATTCTAACTTAGCTGAATCTCTGCAACGTATTACTGGTGTCGCCATTAACCGTAGTAACGGTGAAGGTAGCCAAGTCACGATTCGTGGTTTTGGTCCTCAATACAACATGGTCACGCTCAACGGTCGTGCGATGCCAGCAGCAGGCGATGGCAGTAGCCGTGCATTTGACT
The DNA here is from genome assembly GCA_037132815.1 of Shewanella sp. GTDB lineage: Bacteria > Pseudomonadota > Gammaproteobacteria > Enterobacterales > Shewanellaceae > Shewanella. The sequence continues at coordinate 11,514 of JBAHZX010000130.1, read as the reverse complement.
TCGCAAATCTAGCTTCAGAAAGTGTAAGTGCCGTCGAAGTGTATAAAACAGGTAAAGCCAATATCGCATCAGGCGGAATTGGCGGTACCATCAATATCGTCACCAGAAAACCATTAAGCGATCCAGGATTGAAAGTCAGTATCGGTGCCAAAGCATTATACGACACCACCAACCGTGTGGGTGGAGACATTACACCTGAGCTATCGGGTCTACTCAGTTGGACCGATGATAAGGAAATGTTTGGTATCTCACTGACTGCTAGCCATCAAGTGCGTAATAATGCTGCGGTCGGTGCCTTTGTCACTGATTGGCGTACCTCAGCTTGGGATGGAACAGTACCTAATACACCTACTACAGATCAAGATGGTGATAAAATTATACTGAATAATCCACCAGCCATGGGGCAGCTTCATGCTCTTCCCTCGGATATTCGCTACTCAATAGCAGATAGAGAACGTACCCGTGATAATGCTCAACTTACTCTGCAGTTCCGACCTATTGATACTTTTACTGCAACCTTAGATTACACCTACTCAAGACAAGAAACACTTGAAAAAAGAGCAGAGCAGTCTATCTGGATGGACTCATTTAAAACCGACTTTACATTCGATGATGAACTGGTAAAAACGCCCATTATTCACAGTGAAGATCGACGCTGGCAAAACCCACGAGATCTGGGCTTAGCACTGCAAGAAGGAAACCTGCTTAACGAAAATAACTCTATCGGTTTGAACCTCAGCTATGATGTCAGCGATGACTTTAATTTAACCTTAGATGTCCATGACTCAAAAGCTGAGCGTAGCCCTAACGCTGCTTATGGTAGCTGGATCAATGTTGGTCTTGGTGCCAATGTGGTCGCTGGCCAAACTGCTATTTATAATGGTGGCCTACCATTAATGCAGATTGATTTTGATGACTCGACTAACCCAGGTTTGAACCCTAACGGAATGCTCGATGCCGGTGATGTGGGTACTGCTATGCTTGATAGAGATGAGTACTCACATGAAACCGATATCACCCAAATTCGTCTGGATGGTTCATACGAGTTTGATAATGGTGGCATCGACTTTGGTATAGAGCACCGCTCTATGTCTAGTCACACAGTTCAAAGAGATTTAATGAATGAAATGGGCGGCTGGGGTATTTCAAACCCTGGTGAGCTACCTGACGGTTTCCTATCTCCTATCGATTATGCCGATGAATTCGATAACTACAGCACTGCTGGCGGTTGGACTCAAGGCTTTACTGGTAGCGCATCTGAAGTCGGCGCCTGGGCTGCTAACGAGTATGGCTTTGGTTTCGGAGGCATAGAACCTGTTTCTACAGATAGCTTGATTGAAGAAGATATCAATGCAGTTTACGTGCAACTTGAACTTTCTGGAGAGCTTGGTGAAATGCCTTATAACGTGGTCATAGGCCTCCGTTATGAAAAAACCGATATCACTTCAACCTCTAATACCGCAATTCCAACTGCCGTTCTTTGGAATAGCAACAATGACTTCTCGATTCAACAAGGCTCTATCGCTGACAGTAATTCTGTATCAATCGACTCAAGTTATAGCCATTTATTACCAAACGTAGATTTCGACATCGAAGTCATTGACGATGTAATTGCACGCTTTTCATACAGCAAAACAATCTCACGTCCATCATACCATGACTTAAGCGCGGCTGTGATAGATCTAGGTGGTCCAACGGCACCAACAATATTGGCGGGATCTTTGCCTGGTGGTGCGTCGAGTGGTAACCCAGCACTGGTTCCATTTGAGTCCGACAACTTTGATATTTCTGCAGAATGGTATTTCGATAATGCCAGTTACGCCTCTATTGGGTATTACGAGAAGCGTGTTAGTAATTTCATCGGTAATGAGCCTGAAGTCATGAACCAATATGGCTTAAGAGATCCGAGTAACGGCCCTCGAGCAGCTCAAGCCATTGCAGATTTAGAAGCCTTAGGTGAGTCAGTAACCGATACCACATTGTTCTCTATGGTTGCAGCTAATGACTTAGGGATTGATTATTATTCTCAAGATTCAACTTGGTTTGAAAATAACTACACTGTCGTTGCTAACAGTGATGATCCCTTGATGGATTTTGAAACAAATGCACCGGTTAATAATCAAGATGCTAAAATTAATGGTTTTGAATTCGCCATACAGCACTTCTTCGGTGATACAGGTTTCGGAGCTCAGGCTAACTACACCACGGTTAATGGCGATGTCGGCTATGACATCACAGCCGACCCGAACGAAGCTCAATTTGCGCTATTTGGCTTGAGTGATACGGCTAACCTAGTCTTGATGTATGAAAACTTTGGTTTCCAGAGTCGAATAGCTTACAACTGGCGTGATGAGTTTCTATCGGGAACAAATGGTCAAGATCCTGTATTTACAGAAGCACATCAACAAATTGACCTGACCATATCATACCAAGTGTTTGAAAACTTTACCGTATCACTTGATGGTATCAATATTACTGGCGAAGATTACCGTACACACGCCCGTAGTGAGGCTCAGCTTTGGAACCTTGAACAAGGTGGAGCACGTTACAGTTTAGGTGCTCGCTATACTTTTTAATTAAAGTATAAATAGCTAAACAAGCAGTAACCCAATGCCGCTGAGCTATCTTGCTCAGCGGCATATCATCTAGCTGAGTTTATGAGTATTTGTAAAAACGTTTTCGCGATAAAACGTTTCTAGAAACACTTAAAGAAATAGGCAGGAATTATGATGCATGCCATAAAAAAAGTGACTATTGTTGGCGGAGGCGCTGCAGGTTGGTTAACTGCCGCTGTCATTGCCGCAGAACATCTCTCTCACCTTCCAGATACGATTAATGTCACCCTTATAGAATCGCCAGAAGTGAAATCTATTGGTGTTGGTGAAGGCACTTGGCCTTCAATGCGATCAACATTAGAGAAGATAGGAATCAGCGAAATTGAGTTTATCACTTGCTGTGACGCCTCATTTAAACAAGGATCACAATTTATTGGCTGGAAAACGGGTCAACAAGATGATCGCTACTATCATCCTTTTATGTCGCCACAAGGTTATGCACAGTCTAACCTTTATCAAGCCTGGCAAGCATTTTATCCACAACAAAGTTTCGCTGAAACTACCAGTATCCAAGCCGCTGTTTGCGATGCAGGACGGGCACCAAAACAACTTGGTACGCCGCAATATGCTGGGGTAACAAATTATGGTTACCATCTGGATGCGGTAAAGTTTGCCAAACTATTAATGCAACATTGCACCACAAAGTTAGGGGTGAAGCATGTTCAGGATCACGTGACTGAGATCATCTCAGCCGAGAATGGCGACATCGCCCATATATGTACCAAAAATTCTGCCAACATAAGTAGCGACTTATTTATCGACTGCACCGGCATGTCATCTTTGTTGTTGGGTAAGCATTTCAATATCCCTTTTATCGAGAAACGTCATATCCTGTTTAATGACAGCGCGATGGCACTGCAAGTACCCTATTATGTTGATAATGCAAAAATTGCTTCGACGACCCTATCCACAGCCTTAAACAGTGGTTGGGTTTGGGATATAGGTCTGCCGTCTCGACGAGGTGTTGGATATACCTATTCCAGTAGCCATACTAGTGACCAGCAAGTTCAAGACGAGTTAGTCGCCTATGTCGCAAAATCCATAGGCCAACAACGAGCAGAGCAGCTCAGTCCAAGAAAAATCAGCTTTACCCCTGGACACCGAGAAAAGTTTTGGCATAAGAACTGTGTAGCAGTAGGAATGTCATCGGGCTTTATCGAACCATTAGAAGCTTCGGCTCTGGCATTAATAGAATTATCAGCCAGCATGATCAGTGAAAACTTGCCCGTTAACCGTCATCAAATGGAAATAACAGCTAAGCGTTATAATGAACGCTTTCAATATCGCTGGTCACGCATCATCGATTTCCTTAAACTCCACTATGTCCTTAGCGAACGCAATGATTCAGAATATTGGCTCGATAATCGTGATCAAATGTCCATCACAGACCCCTTAAAAGAGCAGTTGGCCCTGTGGAAGTACCAGACACCGAATCATCACGACCTAATGCAAAATGAAGAAATTTTTCCATCCGCCAGTTATCAATACATACTATACGGCATGGGTTTTAACACACATCTAGGCAAAAATAAGGTATCAGATCACTTAAAGCTTGCACGACAAGGCTTCGATGAAGTCAACCAAAAGAAAGCTAAATATACAGAAGGGTTGCCCTCGAACCGTGAACTTCTAAATGCAATTAAGCAGCTATAACAGATTAAAATAGCTTGAACGTATATAAGGAGCAATGATGAATAGCATGACAAATTCAAATAAAAAAGTGCAAAAAATCGTGATTGCCGGAGGCGGCTCTGCAGGTTGGATGACGGCCGCAGCCCTGTCGAAACTGTTAGGGAAAAACCTCGATATTTGTCTAATTGAATCAGAAGAGATTGGTCGGATAGGAGTCGGGGAAGCCACTATTCCTCCTATCAGAGTGTTCAACCAGTTACTGGGTATAGATGAGCAGGAATTTATGCGCTCCGTTCAGGGAACTTTTAAGCTGGGCATAGAATTTACTAACTGGGGAGCTTTGGGTGATAACTATATTCACTCATTTGGCACCACAGGAAAGGAGTGCTGGGCAGCGGAGTTCCAACATTTCTGGCTTGGAGGAAAACAACAAGGCTTAGCTGCCGAATTTGGTGATTATTGTGTCGAGCTCAAAGCTGCTCGAGCCGGTAAGTTCTTGGGTTCTAAAAACTCACCTCTTAATTATGCCTACCATATAGATGCTGGCCTTTATGCCAAGTATTTACATGACTTTTCGATTAAACAGGGTGTTAAATATATCGAAGGGATCATAGATGATGTCATCATTAACGGTACTAGTGGTCATATAGATGCAGTACGATTAAAAAATGGCACTTTAATTGAGGGCGATCTGTTTATCGACTGTACAGGTTTTAGCGCTAGACTCATAGAAGGAGCTCTCAATACCGGCTTTGAAAGTTATAGTCACCAACTTCCCTGTGACGCAGCCGTGGCAGTTCAAACTGAAAAATCAGGCGAACCTAGACCCTACACTCAATCGATGGCCAGAGACTCTGGCTGGCAATGGCGTATCCCTTTACAACATAGGGTAGGAAATGGCCTGGTCTACTGCAGTCGATTTACCTCTGATGAAGAGGCCATTACGACTCTGATGGACAACTTAGAATCGCCCGCGATCACTGAACCTAAGGTGTTCAAATATAAAACTGGCAGACGTTTGCAAGGCTGGAACAAAAACTGTATTGCCATCGGTCTCTCTAGTGGCTTTGTTGAACCCGTAGAATCTACAGCACTGCACCTCATCATGGCTTCGGTACTTAGATTAATGAAGCTATTTCCACAAAATGAGATTAGCCAAACCCATATCAACGAATATAACAAGCAGACAAAAGAAGAGATGGAGCGCATTCGTGACTTTATTATTTTGCATTATAAAGCCACCGATAGAGATGATACCGCATTTTGGCGTTACTGCCAAAACATGGAAATCCCCGATACACTGGCTCACCGCATTGCACTTTTTAAAGAAACCGCCACTGTTTGTATTACTGAAACTGAGCTGTTTAGAATCGACTCCTGGACTCAAGTTATGTTAGGACAAGGCATAATGCCTCAACATTACCATCCAATTGTGGATAATATGAACAAACAAGAGCTAGGTAAATTTCTCAATGGACTAAACCAGAGAGTCAATAGTCAAGTTGCCAAGCTACCCAGTCATCAAGATTTTATCAACCAATACTGTAAATCAGCACCCTGTACATAATATACCTGCATCACAGTCACTTCTTATACCAACCCAAATAAGAAGTGACTGTTTACGAGCAATACAAAATATTTTTTTAGTTGTTTATCATTACAATACTGTCACACATGGCCTAAATCCCTTAGAATCTCTCCCAAGACATTAAGGGAACACAATGAAACTTAAAATATTATCTGGATTATTACTGCTAACATGTGCATCTGCACAAGCTGCTTGGTGGGTTGAACCCGACGATTTAGCTCTAAGAGCCGACATTCAACTGCTCGCTGATACAGGCATTATTCTGCAACCAGTGACAACCTACCCTTTGATGTGGGCAGGTTTAAAACAGGATATGGATAAGACTGAAGTTAACAACTTATCATCAATGCAGGCTAGCGCCTATGACCGTGTCATGGCGGCTTATAAAAGAGATCATCAAAGCTTTAATGCCGAAGTTAAATTTGCAGCAGCAACAGATAATGCGCGCTTTCTAGGGTTCGGTCACGACTACCGAGATAAAGCTGAAACCACTGTTAACGCCGAAGTCACCAAAGACTGGTTCAGTGGCCGAATTTCAGCTAGCTATCACTACGACCCCATCGATGGTAACAGTGCCCGTTTAGACCATAGTTTTGCTGCCGTCATGTTAGGTAACTGGATTATCAGTGCCGGTGCCCAGCAAAAGTACTGGGGGCCAGGTTGGGATACCGGGCTCATTCAGACAACTAACGCCAGACCTTTGCAAGGCATTATATTGAGTCGTAATAACAGCCAAGCCTTTAAAACCCCTTGGCTTAACTGGATAGGCCCTTGGACCTTTACCACCAACTTCAGTCAAATGGAAAGCGGCCGCTACGTGCCAGATACCAAACAATGGGGCACTCGCGGAACACTCAAACCTATCTCAAAATTAGAAATAGGATTTTCCTGGACCATGCAATGGGGTGGGGACGGTTACGGTAATAGCATAAGTGATTGGTGGGATGGTCTATTCAATGGTGGAGGCACTGAATCCGACCTTGAAAATGGTCAAGAAAACATGCTGGCTGGCTATGATTTTCGCTGGTCAGATACCGCTTTCGGAATTCCCTATGGCATCTATTACGAGCGAACCCATGAAGATTACCATAACGACAAAAATAAACTGATCAACTCCGCCAACATGGGCGGAATTGACTGGGTGTTAGCCGATATAAATACTCGTATCTTTATCGAGTATGCTGATACTCAGGTTGCCTGTGGAGAAAATTCAGAAATCTATAATTGTCTCTATGAGCACAGTTTCTATAAAAATGGCTACCGCTATTATGGCAAGAGCTTAGGCAGTACCTATGACAATGACTCAAAGACGCTAGTTATTGGCGGTATCACCCAGCTGGGTGGCGGGCAAAGTATTACCAATAAGTTACGCTGGTTGAAGCTCAACACCGACGGCAATGATACACTTAATCCAGAGGGTGGAAACCCAGTATCACCAGGGGAGTACGAGCGCATGTATCAGTTCGATACTAGCTATCACAGGCCTTTTTATGAGGGTACCCTAAAAGTCGGCGGCACCTTAGGTTATAGCGAATATGTAACCAGCGGCGGAAATGACTGGGATGCAACAGTGTATGCCACCTGGGAAAGATATTTTTAATCCTAGTTTGTAGGCCTGGGACGCTCACTTTTTTAGCTCGTCTCAGGCCAAATTTACTTATACTTTCCAATGCTTATGTTCTATTTACTTATAATCACTTAGCTTGGTTTTCAAAAAACATAGCAGCGGTTACTGTCATTCTCAGCGCTAAAATATCATCGTTTATTTAGACCCATTAACGAAAAAATCAATTGATGGTCATCAATAATATATTTTATAAATACTTAAGCGCCCCTCTCTAGCTGGCATTTAGAATAAAGACAAATATCAACAAGTCTTAATTCCAAGGCCACTTTATATCCAAGCAAACAGATCATATTGAGTCGACAATAGTTTTACACTCATGGCAATAGACATGGTCACAACCAGTGGTTTGATGATTTTTGTCCCTCTTGTCAGGACGAGTCGGGATCCCAAGGTGGCGCCGATTGCTTGGCCAACAAGCATAATACCGCCGAGCACCCACAACACTTTTCCACCTATGGCAAAGAAGATAAGTGAGGCAATATTAGTCGAAAAATTGAGAACCTTTGCATGAGCAGTGGCTTTGGCCAGGCCAAAACCTGCCAACGACACGAAGGCTAATGCGAAGAAACTACCGGTTCCAGGGCCAAAAAAACCATCATATAAGCCGATGCCAAATGCTGCAGTAAAGCCAAACATAACAGGTGTAAATATTTGATGCTTATCCTCTTCGGTGATCTTCTTTGAAAACAGGAAGTAACCCCCTATTCCTAAAATTAAGAATGGCAATAGTGTCTCTAAGAATGCAGTATCAACCATTTGTACGGCTATGGTACCGATCGCGGCACCAACAAAAGCACACGCTATGGCCAACTTCATCTCACTGAGTTTCACCATTCCCTTACGCACAAAATAGAGACTGGCAAAAAAACTTCCACCACAGGCCTGCAGTTTATTGGTTGCCAGTGCCGCCGTTGGCGGAAGACCTGCCCACATAAGCGCTGGAATAGTAATTAACCCTCCCCCTCCTGCAATCGCGTCAACAAAGCCTGCAAGCATGGCTACGCAAAACAGGACTGCGATAAGCTCGTAAGATAATTCCAATGGCATAAATAAGTCTCAAAGGCATAAATAATGGCGTTATTAAACGACATTAGTAAAACATACGCAAATAAATTATCATCCACCTGAGTTTAAATAAAACAGTCTATGTCCCCTCCGTCACCCAGTGTTGCCTCTAACACCAGCAAGTCTATCTACCACATCGAAGGCTTACAGGTCACTCATTGTCAGCAGAAGTCAAATTAGAAGCATAAAAAAAGCCACTCAAATGGTGGCTTAATACAAAAAAACTGGTATTTCATCACTTAACGATGTTACTAATAAAAATGTCACCAAGTGGCATCAATCGAAATGCACAGCAGATCGATTAGTGCTTACACTCGTTACTGCATTCGTGATCATCATCGGCAAATTCATCGTCGCCCTCTTGATGTTGCATCACACCCCAACCATCGGTCACGCCGCCGAACTCTTGGGCAAATGTATTGAGCTCAACTTCTTGATCGACAATGGCTTGATACTCCGGAACCATTGGAATACAAACGATCAGTTCCCACTGACCAAGATCGTCGTTAAGATGAAGTTCCATCTCACCTTCAAGCTCAGACTTAGCCAGCTCTTCAGACGCATACTCGGCATCTCTTTGGTCATCAAAAACAAGGAAAAAGTCGACATCGAGTTGCTTGGTCAGATCGATACCCGCATCAGCCATCGCCGCGAGCATTTTGCCATTGTCATCATCTGGAAATTGCATTTTTTACTCCGCTGAAATGCTAGTCAATCACACATTAAGGTGCGGTGACTATCTGTACTGACTCACCATTGAAAGAAACGACTTCACCAGCCCTGACTTTTTTACGTTTACGGGTCTCAACTTCACCGTCAACAGTCACCTTGCCTTCACTAATAACGAATTTAGCTTCACCGCCCCCGCCAATCATGGCCTGGACTTTCAAAATTTTATATAACTCTATGTATTCTTCACCTGGCAATAGGGCCAAGGTTTCTATTTGTGCTGTCACACGTTTTACCTTCAATCAAAATCATTAATAAGATTATAGCACCGAGATAAGACAAGAATAATACCTATTAGCCTCTTTCATTGCTCAATAGACCATAAGTTCAATCATCAATCCAGGTATTATCGATTTTATAGTTGTCTCTGAGCACGCCTTCAAGCTGGAAGCCATTTTTTTTCTAACACTTTTGCAGATGCGATATTCTGTTTCGCACACAGGCCGATAAACTTATCGGTTCCCAACGCTTCGATAACCAGAGTCAACCAGTCACCCGTTTCATATTGCCAGGGTGATAGTCTATACTCAAGCTTTTCCAAAATCACAGACTCCTCAGCTGGGCGTCTGACAAATTGATTGATAATAGGATCTTGATGAAGCATCAAGAAATTATCCCAATCATCAGCTCTGAGACTGCGAAGCCTAAGTTTATCTGTATAAAGTTCCAGCATAGAGTATGATCTTTGCTAATTATCCGCGGCTTGTCACTTCAAGCAGGTGATAACCAAATTGTGTTTTAACAGGGCCTTGAACTTCATTTAGAGGCGCATTGAAAACCACTTCATCAAACTCTTTAACCATCTGCCCTGGACCAAAAGAGCCAAGATCACCGCCTTGAGCACTCGAAGGACAAGATGAATTAGCTTTTGCTACATCACTAAAATCAGAACCGTCTAAAATTTCCTGTTTAAGCGCTTCACATTTATCTTCGCTGCTAACGAGTATATGTCTTGCTGTGGCTTGTACCATGGTGTAACTCCTAAATTTTAAAATATGCCCATTTACCTATACTTACTATAGGAAAGTGACAATATAAAAAATAATTTCCCCTAGCCTAGATGCTTAGCTTCGCATAATGAAGCACAATCACCTTTATAGAAAGGCACCCTGCAGGGAGTATAAAAACCTCGTCAGTATATTGATAAAAGCTAAGATTAAAAAGGTGTTGCTGATTAAATTATGTTTAAATCGTATGCTCATATACCCGTTCTATCTCAAGATGCATGATTTAAGTGGTAATTAAAAGTGGTTTAGCGCACAGGTTCATTGCTCCAGGCTAAACCTAAGCACCGACATCCATGTAGGCGAGGCTTTGACCGCAGTAAATAGCTAGCCTATTTTTTATAACTAACAGCAAGGTCAATAACACAGTATAAATCATTGTTAACCCCACCCTATGGGAGCGCCTGAGCAAATCCACTTCCTTGTTACACTTTTTTGAAAGAAGTGGCTTATTAAGGAGCCAGCATTATTTCAACAATGCGCCTTGAATTGGATTCACTCAATCTGCTCTGAAACCTGCACGTTGAAGTGAAACGGATATACACTACTTCTGAGTGTCTATCCAATGATGAATCTTCAATTCCATCACCGCCATAGGCAAAGAGCCTGAAGTTAATATTTGAGCATGAAAAGCTTTTAGGTCGAATTTATTGCCTAATGCTGCTTCAGCTTCGGCGCGAAGCGACAATATTTTAAGTTGTCCCACTTTATAAGACAGTGCCTGACCGGGTATAGCCATATAACGCTCAACTTCGGCAATAATATCAGACTCAGCCATGGGTGAATTATCTTTCATATATTGAATTGCTTGTTCACGCGTCCAGCCTTTAGCGTGAAGTCCGGTATCAACGACCAGACGCATTGCACGTAGCATTTCATCAGACAACTTACCAAAATACTGATAGGGATCCTCGAACAATCCCATCTCAACACCTAAAAATTCAGCATACAAAGCCCAGCCCTCTTCAAACGCTGTGTAGTTACCAAAACGTTGGAACTCTGGCACACCAGTTAACTCTTGCTTGATGGCAATCTGAAAATGATGACCGGGTGCTGCCTCATGCAAAGATAAGGTTGTCATTCCCCACTTAGGCTGAGCTTTTAAGTTATAGGTGTTGATATAAAACACCCCCGGACGAGAACCATCGACGGCAGGAGATACATATGATGCACCGGCAGCTGACTGCTCACGAAAGCTCTCTACTTCCTTTACCACATAATCGGCTTTAGGCATCACATCAAAGTACTTAGGGA
>JBAHZX010000112.1:0-6271 GCA_037132815.1 Shewanella sp. | reverse complement strand
CTGTGGCGTGAATACAGGCCAGAGATCACCAAAAAGGTTGCTTGGGCTGCTAGCCTTGGCGATCGTTCAGAAAATGCGGACTACAAAGAGAATAAACGGTTACTTAGACAAATAGACTCTCGTGTTCGTTTCCTAAGAAAGCGCATCGAAGCGGTTGAAATTGTTGAGTATTCCCCCCAGCAAGACGGTAAAGTTTTTTTTGGTGCCTGGGTAGAAATTGAAAATAACAATGGTGACAAGAAACGTTTTAAAATAGTTGGGCCAGATGAGATTTATGGTAGGAACGATTACTTCTCTATCGATGCCCCAATGGCTCGAGCCTTACTGAAAAAGCAGGTTGATGACGAGGTTGTCGTTAAGACACCGACAGGTGATCAAACTTGGTACGTGAATAGCATTTTTTACCAAAATGACAAAGTTAATAAGGGAGGTTAGCTTGGAAGTGTAGGATCTTAATTCTAGCGTCTAGATATTCATATACCCGTTCTATTTTCAAAGTGCAGGTTTCAGAGCAGACTGAGTGAACTCAATTCAAGGGGTATTGTTGAAATAATGGGGTTTCCCTATAAGTAACTTCTTTCAAAAGTGTGCAACACAGAAATGGATTTTCTCAGGCGCTCCCATAGGGTGAGTTTATTAGATAAAAAGCTGGTCACATAATTTAATATGTGACTAGCCTGCTATTTTAATTAGTGTTCTGAGAGTCAAATGTGTGGGCTAGCCTTGCTACACTAACGTTTCATAGTAACGAATTCTTCCGCACCCGTCGGGTGGATAGCCACAACAGCATCAAAGTCCTTCTTGGTTGCACCCATTTTCATGGCAACACCGAATCCCTGTAAGATCTCATCCATGCCGAAGCCCAGACCATGAATGCCAACGACGGTTTCATTAGGGCCTGCACAGACTAACTTCATCTTACAGGCTTGACGATGAGCTGTGATGGCCGTGTACATAGAGGTGAAGCCTGAGACATAAACTGTGACATTGTCTTTACCATACTCGGCAATGGCTTCTGGCTCGCTGAGTCCCATAGTACCAATCGCAGGGTGACTGAATACCACAGTCGGGATTAGTCTGTAATCCATCTTTGCATCGGTCATGCCATTGAACAGGCGTTCAGATAATAAGCGGCCAGCTTTAACGGCTACCGGAGTCAATTCGACGCCGCCTTGGATGATATCTCCGACACTGTAAATACCCGGATTGGTGGTATTTTGTTGCTCATCGACAATGACATAGCCTTTATCATTAAGCTTAACCTGAGTGTTTTCAAGACCGATATTACCAGTAGAAGGCTTGCGGCCAATAGCCCAAATTAGGGTATCAACTTCATAGCTCTTGCCGTTTTCAAGTTTAAGACTCAGGCTACCATCGGCATTTTTTTCTACTGCTTGAGGTGTACTATTAATGTGCAAAGAGGGGCCATCTGTCGCCATAGACTCCATTAATGCCTCACTTAGCATCGGGTCGAAACTTCTGAGCGGTGCGTGTTTACGCACAAATAGATGAGTCTCGCTACCTAAAGAGTGCAGTACACCCGCTAGCTCTACGGCAATATAGCCGGCACCGATAACGGCGACGCGCTTAGGTTGTTCTCTGAGCGCGAAGAAACCATCGGAATCGATACCATATTCAGCGCCGGGAATATTTGGGATTGTTGGCGAACCCCCGGTGGCGATAAGAATATTATCGGCAGTGTAATGCTTGCCATCGACTTCTATGGTGCCTTGATCGACGAAACGACCATAGCCGCGGACTAAGGTGACCTTGTTACTTTCAAGTCCACGGTCATAAGCTCCATGGATGCGATCGATATAGGCCTCACGGCTGTCAACTAAGGTGCTCCAATCAAACTTATTAACTGTGACATCGAAGCCATAATCTTTGGCGTATAGATGCAAGGCTTCAGCGACTTGTGCGCCATACCACATGACTTTTTTAGGGACACAGCCTACATTGACACAGGTTCCGCCCAGAGCTTTGGCCTCGATAAGAAGTACTTTAGCGCCGCGCATAGCTGCACGATTTGCCGATGCAATACCACCACTGCCTGCGCCAAGGCAGATATAGTCAAAATGTTGGGCCATGTTTATCTCCAAAAGATCTGTAAAAGGTTGCTCGAAAAAGCTTGCCTCATTGTAAAGGGAATTTATGTTTCGAGCCAGTGCTCTATCTTTTGAAGCAAAATCCGGAGATTTAATTTCAGCTTACAGGTTTAACTCAAGCTTGTGGTATTAACGCCGGTGCTGGCAAATGTCACGCTGTGTTTGGTTTGGCCCCTCGGCCCCACATTGCATACACTGCCATTCCTTGTGCCTTATTTTTAACTCATTTCGATGAAAACCATAGCTGTTTTGGTTTCCTGCGTGAGACAGGTTCTTCTCTAATTTATTTATACGACTGTCGAGCCAGCGGCAGCTAGGATCGTTGGCAACATTGACTCTACTGATCAATCGCTGCTTTTTAGACAAGATGGTAGCACTTTTTTTCTTGGGGCGCGGAGTGTGTTTACTTATATTTTTATTAGTTTGATAAGCTGGTGGTGTGTGATATTCCAGTGCGCTTTGAACTGTGGGGATAGAAATGGGCTTCCCTTCACTGTCTAGCGCAATACCTATGTCGAGGGGAGGGGCGTCGGCATTGGTGAGTATAGTTTTGTCGTTAGCTTGGCAGGGGAAGTGAAATGCCAAGATAATGAGTACCAATTTAGACGGGATAAATAGGTACTGGCGCATAATTCGCTTCTTGACCTTGCAGAGTGACATTCCCTGTTCCTCTTGACGCTGTATTTGTTGCTTAAAGGCTATTCCCGTTAGATGTACCTGATATAGATTGTATCAAGGAATTTTTTATCATCTAAATACAAAGGTAAATTTAGACCATAAAGGCAGATTACACCAACTTTTTGTTTATTGGGTGTAATTTGCCTTATTCATTTTATAAACTCCAAGTCAGATGAATACCCGCGTAGGTTTGATCTAAGTTGGATTCATCACCCAGCGCTTTAGATTCTAACTTAATATCTTCTTGAGCAATTGAATGGCTAAAATGTCCAGACAAGGTGAGTCGGTCATTGATTAAGTACTCAGCCTCAACTCCGAACTGAAAATTGTTTACACCGTTATGTTCCTCAGTAACATATTTAAAGTCAAAAGCTTGAGTTATATAAGCAGTAACGCTGAATTCTTGGTTCACTTGCCAAGGACTGTGTATGCTTACTTCGACAAAATACCCATCCGCTTCGGTAGAATAAGTGTAGGCGAGTGATGGTACTAGCCAATTCTGGTAATGATAAGTTAGTGTGCTAAATAGCTCATTATCACTGCTGCGTTCGTCACCATAAAATTCGAGTCTTTGATAACCCAAACTCATCTCTACTGTGTTTGAAAGTGTGATGGCATATTCCAGGCCATAATTCCATTCAGTATAATCCTGATCGTCGGCGCGACCGCCGATAACATAGATATTTAAATTGCCATATTGAGCGGCAATCGTCCCCCAAGTTATACCGCCGCTGTCGAGATTATTACGGCCTTCAGATATGTACTCTGAGTTCCAACCTAAGTCGATGATAAATTGGGTTCCATTCTGTTCGTTTGCTGGTAACGTTTTAACGTTATGAGAGTCATCTAAATTAGATGACTCATCTGCACAGGTGGGAAAGGTAGTAATGACTAGGCAAAAAATGAGCGACAATTTAAAATTGTTATACATGACTAAGTGGTTCCTAACACTATGTTGGATATATATAAACTATATTCATTTCCACCTATATGTAAATGAGAATGGGTGTGGTTTGTGGTTTGGTTATCAATTTTGATGTGTAAATAAAGTGTAATTTAATATTTTGAACTAGATCAATATTTGTATAGATTTATCTAGTAGGAGGGGCTTTTACACACACGGCAAGATCATTATAAATTGAACTTTATGCTCAAGTAGCGATCAGGTCACCAAATACTCTTTTTTGGTGATGTTAATGACGTTAGCATTCACCAGAGGTGTATTGACTAAGCTGACATGAGTCCACAAAACGTCTGGGTAGTCTTTTTTACCGACCACAGCCTGATAGGAGGTATGCTTATTTCTGGTGTATGTGCTAAGAGGATAGCGACGTATCATGTTTGAAGATTGTGTGCTGGAGTAATAATCATGACTGTCCATTTTAGTTGATTATTCTGAGTCATCTATTTATCTGCCCTATCTTTACCCTGCGAGTTAGCGCGTTGGATATCGTCATCGTTACGCCAGAAATCAAAAAAATTAAACCATTGCAAGGGCTCTAGTCGTGTAAAGTATTCGAGTCGAGCGCTGTAGTGATTGACGGCTTCTTCGAGTCTTCGCATTCGATCCTTTCTTGGGCCTTTGAGCGTATTTGAAAATGCCTCCAGATGGACCACATATCGGCCCTGCTGCCGCAAGCAAAACATAAGATAAACAGGGCAATCGAGCAAACCAGCGAGAATAAAAGGTCCCTGTGGGAAGGGGGCCAGTTTTCCCATAAATGGGGCATATATGACCCGACCTTGGGTATTAGATGAAGTTCTATCTCCAGCTATGACGATCAGTTCACCGGCTTCAATCTTTTGTTTCAATAATATAGAGGTACTGGGCCCGAGTTCAGCGACCTGAATAAGGTTAACAGCACTATCAGGGTTGAGCTGTTTCAGTACCTGATTAAAATTCTCAGCATTTTTGGTCAGCACCATGACGTTCACCTTTACCTTTTTCTGGTGAACCGATATCGCGCGGCATAGCTCTAAATTGCCTAAGTGAGAGGCGAGTAATACGGCTCCCTGACCAGCTTCGAGTCGCTTCGCAAGCAAGGCTCGATTAGGGAAGTCTATTTGGCTGAGTTGGATGCGATCACACCAGCCATCGATGCGGTCAAGGGCTGCATTGCCAAATTCAAAAAAATGTTTGAGACTGTGCTTCCATCCCAACTCTCCTTGCAGTTGAGGGTGCTGGGGATCGGATGCTTTGACACGGTTGAGAAACTCTAGGGAGGCCTTTCTTGCATTGCGTCCGGTGAGGAAAAAATAGAGTATCACCGGATACATGATGGCACGGCAGAGCCAGTAACCGCCGAGTTTATAGCTAGATGCTAGCAATTTTATGCCCCAATAACTGCCTCGTTCACCAATGTTGGACCAGTGAGTGTTTGATTTATCTTGATTGGCGGCAGTTAATATTTTGCTGGGTAAGCGCTTGAGCATGCCGAAAAAGAGGCGGGTATGCATGCCTGAAATGCGTAAATTATCCCAGAAAGCCTGAAAATGGCTGATGCCGTCTTCGGGATAGATGACTCGAGTAGGCAGATGAATGACTTTTACACCTTGCCAATACAAGCGGACCATAATTTCTGTATCGAAATCCATTCGCTCGCCCAAGGCATTGGTGAGGAAAAGTTCTTCGGTTGCTGCTAGGGGATAAACGCGAAATCCGCACATAGAGTCTTGGATATCGAAACTTAAGGTTTCAACCCATACCCAAAAATGGGTGAGATAACGGCCGTAGAAACGTATTGAAGGTACTGACTCATCGTATTGAGGTAAACCGGATATGAGTGCCTCTGGGTTTTCTTTAGCCCGAGTTAATAGGGCTGGAATATCATTTAAATTATGTTGGCCATCGGCATCGACCTGTAATGCATGGCTGTAGCCGTCTTTAAATGCGGCCCTCAATCCTGTTGTCACTGCGGCACCTTTGCCGCGATTAAAGGGATGGTGTAACAGAGTGACCCAGGAATAACGCTTAGCCAGAGAGATCAGTAGGTGGCGAGTTGCATCATCACTGCCATCGTTGATTAAATAGCAAGGCAGATTAAATTGTGCCAGCTTGTCGAGCGTTTCCTCGATGGCAACAACATGGTTATAATTAGGGATGATTAATGCAAATTGCATCCGTTGGCCTCACAAATATGCTGTGCTTCAGTTGCGAGAGCTAGACGGCCCGATGCGAAGCGTTTGTTGCCATCAAAGTAACTAAAATTCAGTTTAGTCTTTGCCTTATTCTCACTGATTTCCAGAGTTACTTCTGAGTTGGGTAATATCAAGTGTTGAAACTTGAGGACTTCTAAGGTGGTGATCTTACGTGGATAGCCGAAATGCTGACAACCTAAGCGAACGGCCCAATCCAGTTGCGTCACGCCAGGAAGCACTGCTTGCTCGGGAAAGTGACCATTAAAAACTGACAGCTCTGCGGCTATGAAGAGGCGAAATATGATGACGTCGTCACTTTTTTGCTTGGATAAAATTTGAGGTAAGGT
>JBAHZX010000098.1:0-11209 GCA_037132815.1 Shewanella sp. | reverse complement strand
ACACTTAAATGTAAGGTTATAATGCCCTAACAGTTCTATTTTTCTGTGTACTTCATAAGATGCTAAAGAATACAAACACATATAAAATCAACTTAAAAATTAAATGTAAAAAAAGTCACAGGGATCAATCAGGCTTTTGACAGTAAAGAAAAAAAGTAAAATCAATCAGATTGTCTCAATCTGGTTGGGCTTTACTCTTATCTTGTTGCGGCGATGAAATACGTCGGTAGCGGTTTTATATAAGAAGCGACATCATGGATCAGACATCTCAAGTCAGTACTCAATTACGTTGGATAAGCGGCTGTTATTTTTTCTTTTTTGCCATTTTAGGTGTGATGGTGCCATATCTCGGCATTTTTTTCGAAAACAGGGGTTTTAATCCTCAGGAAATAGGCTCTTTGTTGGCTATTTTAATGGCCACACGCATCATAGCGCCTAATGTTTGGGCTATGGTTGCAGATAGAACAGGTATGCGTGCTCAGCTTGTAAAGTGGGGTGCGGCAGCTGCAGCGGTAAGCTATCTTACCTTCTTTTATGATGGCAGTTTTACTTATCTAGCTATCAGTCTGTTTGTTTATACCTTTTTCTGGAATGCGATTCTGGCTCAGCTCGAGGTGATCACTTTAGAAACATTAGGCGAAAATACCTGCCGCTATGGCGCCATTCGTAGTTTTGGCAGCCTAGGTTATTTGGTCTTGGTTGTGGGAGTAGGCTTTGGTATCTCCCTTTGGAGCACAGAAATTTTGCCCTATGTAGGTATGGTGTTGTTCATTGGGTTACTGCTCAGTGCACTGCCTTTACCTTCGGATCGAGTCGTAGTGAAGACGACAGGTGATATGCCTAAGCTCACCTTAGATAGGGGGATTATCTGGTTTTTAATCTCGGCGATATTATTGCAGATGAGTGCTGGACCATTTTATGGGTTTTTCGTGCTTTATCTTAAACAAGCTGGGTACTCTGAAGCCGTCGCTGGTCTTTATGTGGCACTGGGGGTATTGGCCGAAATATTAATGTTTATGATAGCACCAAAGCTGCTGGGTCGGTTTGGCGTAAAACTACTGTTAATGGTTAGCCTTGGTTTTACTGGGGTCCGCTGGTTGCTAATGGCATATTGGGTCGATAGCGCTATCTGGCTTGGTGTGAGTCAATTGTTGCATGCCTTTACCTTCGGCTTAGTTCATGCCGCTTCGATACAGTTTGTTCATCACCGTTTCGATGTTAGTCACAGAAGTAAAGGTCAAGCTTTATATGCCAGTCTCAGCTTCGGCGTTGGTGGGGCTGTGGGGACTTGGTTGTGTGGCATGATTTGGGGAGACGGTTCCGGGGCTTATTTAGCTTGGCTTGCCGCAGCATTTTGTGCTTTATTCGCTATGTTGGCTGTTTATTTCATACCTAATCAGCTCAATGGTAGTAGACATTCAGCTTAAAGTTGGGGGGAGCTTAAGAATTGAAAGAACACTTTAAGAATTAATTTAAGCTATTTCACTCTTTTGGGACGCTTTCTTTAAAGTGCAGGTTTATCAGGCATAATTCAAGGATAATGAATGGCAATTCGATTTCGTCTGGGGTTAGTCATCAACCCTCTGGCAGGTCTTGGGGGCAGCGTTGCACTTAAAGGTAGCGATGGTGTGACTGAAGAGGCGTTGGCACGCGGTGCTAAGCCTAAGGCGCAATTGCGTATGCAACAGGCTCTTGAGGTTATTTTACCCTATCAAGATAAAAT
Organism: Shewanella sp.; assembly: GCA_037132815.1. Classification (GTDB taxonomy): domain Bacteria; phylum Pseudomonadota; class Gammaproteobacteria; order Enterobacterales; family Shewanellaceae; genus Shewanella. Next base: position 9,486 of record JBAHZX010000098.1, on the reverse strand, counting down.
TGAAGTGATCACCGCTTCCGGTGACATGGGTGAAACGTTGGCTAAGGAGATGGGCTTTTATGTCCGTGTGGTCTATTTGGTTTCTGGCAAGAGTGAAGCTAAAGATACCCAAACTGTGGTTAAACACCTCTTAAACGAAGAGTTAGATCTGCTGCTGTTTGCTGGTGGGGATGGAACTGCACGGGATATCTATTCGGTGGCTGATGAAAACATAGCGGTTCTGGGTGTACCCGCAGGGGTCAAAATTCACTCAGGCGTATACGGCATTACGCCTCGGGCTTCTGGTTTGGTGATCAAGATGTTACTCGATGGCGAGCTGGTAAGCCTGATGAGTGCAGATGTGATGGATATCGATGAAGTGGCCTTCAGAAAAAACATCGTTATAGCCAAACACTATGGTGAAATGTTGGTTCCCGCTGAGCCAAGGTATATTCAGGCAGTAAAAATGGGCGGAATAGAAGTCGATGAATTAGTGCTTACCGATATTGCCGCCGAAGTCATAGAGAACATGGAAGATGAGCTTTATATCATGGGCTCAGGTACAACCGTCGCCGCCGTAATGTCTGAACTACAGCTTGAAAATACTTTGTTGGGTGTCGATTTAGTTCAGAATAATCAAGTTATTGGCGCAGATCTAGGTGCAAAGCAACTATTGGATATGACTAAAGGGCAGCCGGTTAAGTTAGTGATCACCTTGATCGGTGGGCAAGGGCATATTTTCGGGCGAGGTAATCAACAGCTGTCCAGTGAACTGATTAAACGTGTAGGCAAGGATAATATCATCATATTGGCGACAAAAACTAAGTTAAAAGCACTTGAAGGACGTCCATTAATTGTGGATAGTGGCGACCCAGAATTAGACAACGACCTGTGTGGTTATTATCGCGTCATCACAGGTTACCATGATTATGTCATGTATCAGGTCGCTTTTCCCGATCTGAGTTGAGTGCATCAAACATCAAAATTGAGCCTTGCTACCAGTGAGCTACATGGATAAAGAAAGAGCGGAGTTACTATGTTAGAGCTGTATGAAATATCATTATATGAGTGGATAGACGATATCGTAGCAAAAGGGGATGAAGATGCCTTGTTTGCCAGTGGTTACCTTCAGGGTCACTTCGCGGTTGCCATTTCTCAACTAGAAGTAGAAACCGCGCAAGACATTGATGCTCTAGGTGGAAAAATGGTTGTGTGTCTACAGCTGGCTAAGAAAGAGCTTGATGATACCGATTATGCTCTGGTTGCTTCTGCATGGCTGCAGCTAAATGAAAGGCTCAGCGCGTGACAACGGGGGTCGGTAACAGTGTAGAAAGCACCTATTTGGTTAAAATTGGTTTAGTGAACCCCAAGAGTCCGACCAATGTGGGTGGTGTGATGAGAGCTGCGGGTTGTTATCAGGCCAATGAGATCTTGTATACTGGCAAACGTTACGCACTCGCTGCTAAACACCGGGGCGAGCAGTACAATACCGATACTAAGGGGGCAGGGCTACACATTCCTCTGACAGCAACTGACGATCTTTTATCGGCTCGTACCGATGGTGTTAAATTGGTGTGCGTCGATCTTGTTGTGGGCGCGATTCCTTTACCAGAATTTATTCATCCCGATAAAGCCATCTATGTGTTTGGTCCGGAAGATGGCACCATAGAACAATCCCTCATAGATGAAGCCGATGCCGTGGTTTATGTACCTACCGTAGGTTGTATGAACTTGGCGGCGTCGGTAAATGTTTTACTTTATGACCGTTTAGCCAAAGCCAATAGACAGATTGATGATAATGCACTTATCAGGCGAAGCCGAGATACTAATAATCGGGTGAGAGTAAGTAACAGTATCAGGGATGAGTCAGTTTAGCGGGTTTGATGGCTGATGGATATTGGGTGCAGCTGTATACAGTACTCAGCCACTCCCATTAGTGGGGTTAAAAGTGATTTATACTGCTTTTTTGGCCTTGACCTTGACAATAGGCTAGTTATTGTACTGCGGCCAAAGTCTTATCTAAACCACTTTTAATCCATTTGTTGACTACAATGCTTTACCTTTAATCAGTTTACGCATCCACATCCTATTGGGGTTAAGTAAGGCTAACGTAGCCATATCGAGAGGGATGATTTCTCCGCACAGCTGAGCGGCGAGGGCTTCAGCAGCGAGTGGCCCTGTGGTTATTCCTCTAGAACCTAGGCCTCCTAGAATAAATAGACCATCATGAATTGGGGCAGGATTACCCCTCCAAAACTTGATACTGGCCTTAGTATGTTGATGCAACTGATAATTTTTTAACATGACCTCAGTATCGGGGGCACAGCCCAGCATGGGAGCGTGATCCCGAGTGACCATACGCACACCAACTTTGGCACTGTGTCCTGTGATATCTATATCTCTGACCCATGCTTTATCTTCAAAGCTGTGCTGCATTTTTTTAAGATTATCCAACTGCTCGTTAGGACAGTAATTTAGGTGCTCAGGATCTTTAACATAACTGGCACCTGTGCAATGAAGCTGGTTATTACTTGGTGTCAGGTAGCCGTGGGCGCACAAAACCGTATTGAGTTTAGCCAGTTCATTACGGGCAGGAATATGACTGACTTGACCTCTAAACCCAGTTGCTGGTAGGAGTTTGCTTTGCTCAAATTGAGTTAACCCATGACCATTAGCAAGTACTAAAGTTCTGAAGGGGCCGTGCTTAATTACATTCTCTCTATTATCCTTTTTGCTATTATCTTTACCATTATTTGATTCATTGTCAGAATGAGAGTCTGAGCTCTGATACAAGTACCATTGACCTTGGCTTTGTTCAATACGGATGATATTACAGTTAAATAAGGCATTGACATCGGCAATCTTACTCGCTTTATCGAAAGCGGCTTGAGTAAACTGTGGCGGACTTATCCAACCACCTAATGGATAAAACACTCCTTGTTTATCTATCTCTATACCCGCGATGCTTGTGGCTTCTTCTGCAGACACCTTGTGGGCTATCTGCTTGGGCCACGCTTGAGCTGAAACGATCCTGTTGATTCTGCCACGACTGCGTTCATCATGGCCTGTATGCAGCACACCACACAGTTCATTGGCTATGCTAAAGCCTTCATCGACTAGGGTAGTTAATCGTCTGCGGCTAAATAATAGACCTTGCTGAAAATACTGGCTCAGGGTGCCATTATCTGGGGTAAGTAGGGGGTAAATTGCGCCTTGTTTATTGCCTGAAGCTTGTTGGCCAAAGCCCTCATCTTGACAAAAAATCCGCAGGGTTTTATTTCGCTCAGCAAGGGATAGTGCAAGATGAGTACTTGCAATGCCACCTCCTATCACGGCAATGGTGCCTTTTTTTGCCGATAACTGAGGATAGTGCTGAAATTCATTGGCCTGGGCTTGTCTTAATGCTTGTCGCTCTTGCTGGGATATTTCATGATTTAATTGAGCTGATGCTGATGTGGCCTTTTTAGTAGCTTTATATTTCAATAAATAGTCGTTTAAAAAAGAGTTTGCTAACAAACTTTGTATAAGTGTAAATCCTGCTATTTTTGCTAAGTTAGCTTGTTGCTGATTAATGTTTAAGCTCGCCAATAAGACGGTATTACTGCTGAGTTTAGCCATCTGCCACAATCGCTGTTCATTCAGTGAGTGTTGATCTGAACTGTGGGTCCAAGCCTGGATATAAGATGCTGAATCAACAGGGGCTAACGTGCTACTCAAACTTGAGTGTATATCTCCAAGATATAGGTCTATGAGGCAGCGACCTTGATTCAATATGAGTCTTTGGCAGCCAGGTATTGCTACTAACTTGGCATCGATAAGCTGCTTAATTGCCGCTTGCTTATCTAAACATGAGCCCGAGTTTAAACCCAGGTCTACATCTTGATTGACTTGAACTTGCTCTTCACACTCTTGATACTGAGCGTTAAGCATGACTAGTTGAAGGTTTATGTGCTCAACGGCTGAGAAGTCAGATTCAAAAATTTTCAGATAAAAGCGAGTATTTGTCATGATTTTTTGTTGTAATAAGATGACCGATAGCAGTTGCTGTACATCACAGAGTCCAATTTGCCCTAATGAGACCTGTTTTTTGTCAGCATATATTTTAGCTACGTGATCATAAAATGAGTCTAAGTGGCTGAAATTGTGGCTATGTAACCTGTTTTTTTCATGTTCTAGGGTCAAAGAATTTACTCTGTGTCTGATTTTAGACATTATTTTACCTATATTTATTGAAAGCTGACCACTTAATTGCACCAAAAGCGATATTATCGTAGCAATAAACTGGGTGCTAAATGTACTAAATGGAAACAAATAATGAAAAGAGTCGTGATCACCGGACTTGGCGTAGTTTCAAGTATTGGTAACAATAAGCAAGAAGTCACTGAATCACTTAAAGCTGGCCGTAGTGGTATTAGCCATTCTGATCAGTTTGAAGAAATGAAACTCCGCAGCCATGTTTGGGGTGAAATTAGGTTAGACCCAAAGGAGCATATCGACCGTAAAACACTTCGTTTTATGGGGAAAGCCGCCGCCTATGCCTATGTCGCAATGGCTGAAGCCATTAAAGATGCCGGTTTAACCGAAGAGCAGTATTCAGATCCTCGTGTAGGAATTATGGCGGGTACGGGCGGAGCTTCATCGGCTAATCAGGTACAAGCTGCAGATATATTACGCGAGAAAGGCGTTAAGCGTGTTGGTCCGTATATTGTGCCGCGTATCATGTCTAGTACAGCAAGTGCTTGTCTGGCTACGCCATTTAAGATTAAAGGTATGAACTATTCAATCAGTTCTGCTTGCGCAACTAGTGCGCACTGTATTGGACATGCTGCAGAGCTTATTCAGATGGGTAAGCAAGATATGGTCTTCGCTGGTGGCTCTGAAGAGGTGGATTGGACGCTGGCTATGGGCTTTGATGCCATGGGGGCACTATCTACTAAATATAATGATAGCCCTGAAAAAGCATCTCGTACTTATGATACTGACCGTGATGGTTTCGTTATCTCAGGTGGCGGCGGAATAGTTGTTGTCGAAGAACTTGAGCATGCATTAGCACGAGGTGCGAAAATATATGCTGAAATTATCGGTTACGGCGCATCATCAGATGGCTATAATATGGTCGCCCCATCTGGAGAGGGGGCGGTACGTTGTATGCAAATGGCACTTGCCGATGTCGATACGCCTGTCGATTATATCAACACTCACGGTACATCTACGCCAGTCGGTGACATGCGAGAGCTTGAAGCACTGCGTGAAACCTTTGGTGATAAATTGCCCGCTATCGCATCAACTAAGTCTCTGACAGGTCATGCACTTGGCGCGGCAGGAGCCCATGAAGCTATTTACAGTTTGATTATGATGGAACACGGTTTCATTGCTCCTAGTGTCAATATCGATAACTTAGATGAGAAAGCTGAAGGTATGCCGATTGTGACACAATATCGTGAAGCAGAACTTAACACCGTGATGAGTAACAGTTTTGGTTTCGGTGGCACCAATGCGACCTTGGTCATGAGAAAGTATAAGTAGTTTTCAATCTGAAGCATTCACGTTAACGATATTCATTAGTAAAATATATGGGTAACATTCTCCCATTAAATGTCTAAAACAAGTTGTAAGTATGGGTCCAAAGATTGAACTATTAGCCCCAGGCGGGGATGTTGATGCAATTAAAGCGGCCATTATTGCCGGAGCTGATGCCGTTTATTGTGGTTTAGATACCTTCAACGCCCGCAACCGTGCTGCTAATATTTCTTTTGAAGAGCTTGTTGGAATTATTCGTCTAGCACACCAATATCAATGTCAGATTTTTCTTACATTGAATATTGTGATATTAGAAAATGAGTTTAAGTCGCTGACAAAGCTACTAAGCAAGTTGATTAATACCACATTAGACGGTGTGATAGTGCAAGATATTGGATTGTTCCATTTGCTCACAAAGCATTTTCCAACATTAGACATCCACGCATCAACTCAGCTTACAACCCATAATGTTGGCCAGGTTGTTTTTTTAAAGACATTAGGCGCCTCGAGAGTTAACTTATCAAGAGAGCTTAATTTACATGAGATCAAAATTTTAACGGCGACGGGTCGCGAAAATGATATCACCACTGAAGTATTTGTTCATGGATCCTTATGTATTGCCTTCTCAGGATTATGCTATTCAACATCAGCCAGCGTGGGGAATTCAGGTAACCGTGGCCGCTGCAGCCAAGCTTGCCGTGAAGAATATGAAACCACTGAGTCAGGTAGTAACTTTCCGCTTAATATCAAAGATAACTCAGCATTTTTCGACTTACCAGCATTGATAGAAGCTGGTGTCCATTCGTTTAAAGTGGAAGGTCGTATAAAGGGCGCAAGTTACGTTCATACCGTAATAGACAGTTTTCGTAAGCAGATTGATGGTTTTATTGCTACCGGAGAGCTGCTTGAAGATGGTGAAAGTCTCTATAAGGTATTTAATCGCGATCTGACAAACTCCTTCTTAAAGGGGGACTTAAATCAGTCGATGTTTATCGATAACCCGCGTGACAATTCAAAAAACCATCTTAAAAACAAGCTCACTCTCCATGGTTCACAGTCTATTTCGGTCGTACAAATCCATGAAGCAGAAAAAGAGTTACAAATAGAAAAAAACCAAATTCAAGTGAGTGTCAGCGAAAAGATCAAACACTTAAGCATAGGTAAGCGACCACTGACATTGGCTTTTTCTGGTCAATTGGGCCAGTCGTTATCCATTACCGTTAGCACAAAAGACTTCATTGTTGGCCAAATCCAGCTGGAGAAAAAAACCTTTACTGTACAGTCTCGTAGCTTACTGACAACCAGTGATGTTGCTAGCATTGATGATAGCGCGATTGAGAAGCGCTTTAAGAGTTTAAATAATGCAGAGTTCAACCTTCAGCAGTTCATTACTGACGATTTAGCAGCAGATCTTAGCATTCCTTTTAAGGAACTGACCACCCTAAAGAAGCAAGTACTCTTGCAACTTAATCATAATGTACCTGTGTTACCAGCCGTTGAGTTACCTAAACTGGTGAGATATCCAAAGCGTGAAATAGAGGTTCTTAAACTGTCTATTTTAATATCTGATGCGGCAGATATAGTTCTTGCTGATGCCACCGATGCCGACATTTACTTTAAACTACCAGATGCCTATAAGCGCGGCTGTACTCAATACGTTGATTTTTTTAAACAAAATCGGCGACTAATTCCTTGGTTTCCATCAGTGCTGATTGGTAAAGATTTTGATGCTGCGCTGAATATATTAGAGCAAGTACAACCCGCGCTTATTGTCACCAATAATACCGGCATTGCCCATCGAGCCTTTGAACTTGGGATTAAATGGATTGCAGGTCCGTTTTTAAACACCACCAACTCTTATGCATTATTGGCTTTACAAGAGCAGTTTGGTTGTCACGGGGCTTTTATTTCTAATGAAATAAATCAGCAACAAATTAAACACATTGCACGGCCCCAAAACTTTAAAATGCTGTACAGCATTTATCATCCAATCTTGTTGATGGCGAGTAGGCAGTGCTTCTTCCAGCAAAGTGTAGGTTGTGAAAAACCGCGTATCGACAATGGTTGTATGCTCTCTTGCGATAAATCTACCAGTATAACCAACCTTAAAGGTGATGAGTTTGCTATCGATAAACAAAAATCAGGTTATCCTAGTATTTATAATCAAAACCAATTTTTAAATACTGAGATCATTAATGATTTAGCCCATCTATTTGATGGTTTTATGATTGATTTGACCAATATTGGCGCTGGAAATAAATTATCACCAGATAAAGTGCAGCTAATAACACAGTTTGAGCAGCTTCTCATCGGTAAATCGACAGCGGTGACCACACTCCATAACATGGTACCGCAATCGACGATATTGCAATATCATAACGGTTTATAAAAGGATGAATTTGTTAAGCGACGCTCCCTAAATTAAATGGGGAAACCACATAAAAGCTTAAGCCGATGTTCGAACTTCGTTGGGACAACCTTTTGTTTCCACAAAATTCAATAACTCATCTCTGGTTAATTCATCTAAGCCTAACGAAGCTAATGTTCTGCCTTCTTTATAAAAATCTCTTGCTAAAATACCACCACACATGTCGATTAAACGGTTACACTCAGGCATGTTAATACCTAATTTCTCACCTAATGATGATAATAAAACGAGCCCCATAGGTACATCCTCAGTCACGTATCTATTATCGAAACTATCAGGTCCTGGAGGTGATGAGATTTTATAGCTTTCAAAAACTTCTCTTGGGTCTTGATTTAGATCTTGTTCATTTCTAAATAAACAGGCTTCTAGATAAGGAATGGGTTCACAGCCTAGCGCACTTAACACCGCCATTTTCTCGGCATCCAACTTTTCAATCATTAGCCATGCCATTTTAGTTGAAAGAGCATCCCTGTACATATATGGGATTTCATCAGGATGATGCTTGGCACAATATTCAAGCATTGGATACATGACATACAAACCCACGGTATGAACTATGATATTGGGGTTATGTAGTGCCGAGTCGAATATATTTTTTCGAACCTTGCTCATTTCAATCTTGTAGGCTGGAAACAAGCGGGATGCAACGGCCATTCCTTCTGCCGTTCTTGTGGCGGGAAAAAATGACAGTGAATTTCTGGCATTTTTAAATAGGACTTTTACTGTACCTGGCTCAACTACTCTTGCGTCATTAGGGGTTGATTCCCCTTCGGCAAATATTGGAGAGTTTTCACAAAACTGATCATAGAAGATACTACCTGCATAGCCAGGAATTAGAATAACCAATTGATTACTCTGAAAATATTTTGCTATCTTTTCAGCTAAAGCCCGATGGTATGTGGTTTGAATAAAAATCATGATTACATCAGCCCCCTCAATTGCTACTTTAGGGTCTCGAGTAATTAATTCTAATGGTTGAAAGGTTTTTTCGGCATCATCACCACTATCTGTAAAATGTCCTTTTTTTGTGTTATCAATGCAATATATCCCCTTGTTTTTAACCATAGTTTCAAAATGTTTATCATGAGTAATACGGTTTGAAGTCTTCAACAATCTTACTTTATGCCCTATTTCAGCAGCCATAAACGCACAAGCAGAACCTGCATTTCCGGCTCCAATTATGGTGATATTCATTTTTTCTCCATTTTGTTAATATGTTAATCATTATCGGTGGTGTTACATTTATACTGAAAAGCGAAAAAGCGAAAAAGCGAAAAAGCGAAAAAGCGAAAAAGCGAAAAAGCGAAAAAGCGAAAAAGCGAAAAAATGAATAACCAATGCATAGTTATTTTAAATATAAACGTTTTCTGGAGTGGGTATTTGAGAGGTTTATATCAATGGCTATTTGCTCTTAGTGTTCTTCCCCCTAAAATAGTAGTTGCTTGATGCAGATAATCTAGCCTTGTACAATGCTGGTATATTATATCAAAAGTGGAGTGATTATATCATCCTGATACAGTGCAGGCCTAAGCTGATGCCATATTATGCTGGTCACTATT
>JBAHZX010000126.1:0-24787 GCA_037132815.1 Shewanella sp. | reverse complement strand
CTTTCACTTTCGTTGAGTCGCTTCTCAAGCGCATCGACTTGTGCCTGTAGGGCTTCCAGCTTTTCACGAGTCTTGAGCAAAACATGCTGTTGCACTTCAAACTCGTCTTGGGATACCACATCTAATTTCATCAATTGCTTTTGCAGGATCTGTTTACTTTTATCTTCAAACTCTCCGGCAAATTGCTTTAGACCGCTCGGCAGGCTATCGGCTAATTGCTTGGCAACTTCTTCAATTTTTTTTGGATTGATCATGATTTATGGTCCGCCGTTGGCTAATGCAATAAATACGAATGACTAGTGTTTTTTAATCTCTACTGAAGTGTACATGAGCATACTCATTTTTGGAAAATAAAAACTAAGTTTTATCATCGCGTCTGCTAAAAAAACAGTCACTAGAATCAGGTTTATTCAAGTCATTCCAAGTATGCTCGGTGACGACTCGTAACCTATTGTTGATCGTCTATTGGTAACGTTCTTCTCAGTCGTATCAAGGTAAGTTAGCGCTTGCTACTCGTGACAAGTTTGAATTCCATTGTGAATAAAGGTTCATTCATTGTTTTGTGACAGTGGATTATCGAATGCAATGAATAAGCTGTTATTAATTTAATCGGCTAAGAATTATATTTTGTCAGTTTGGAATATCCGATTTTCTGCTATGATCGCTTGTTTTAGACCTCTTTAATCTTGGTAAAGTAACCCAATGAAGTTAAATCTCGGACAAGATGAAGCCGTACACTATGTATCAGGCCCCTGCCTAGTACTAGCGGGTGCTGGTAGTGGTAAGACTCGAGTGATTATCAATAAAATTGCTCATTTAGTGCAGAAATGTGGTTACAAGGCTCGAAATATTGCAGCGGTGACCTTTACCAATAAAGCGGCTCGCGAGATGAAAGAGCGTGTGGCTCAGTCTATGGGACGTAAAGAGGCTCGTGGATTATGGATTTCGACATTTCATACTCTGGGTTTGGAAATTATTAAGAGAGAGCATAAGGTCGTTGGTCTGAAGCCTGGTTTTTCCTTGTTCGATGCTCAAGATACCTTGGCACTGCTGAAAAACCTTACTGAAGATGAGCTCGATGGAGATAAAGATCTACTTAAATCTTTAATGACGACGATTTCTAATTGGAAAGGTGATCTGGTTATCCCAACTCAGGCAGTCAAGATAGCTAAAGATGAACAATCACAGTTGTTTGCCGCTTTTTATGCAAGATATGCTCAGCATATGAAAGCTTATAATGCGCTGGACTTTGATGATTTGATTCTAATTCCGACACTATTACTCCGACATAATGCTGGGGTAAGATCTCGTTGGCAGAGCCGTTTTCAATATATGCTGGTAGATGAATATCAAGATACCAACACCAGCCAATATGAAATGATTAAGCTACTCGTGGGAGATCGAGCCCGTTTTACCGTGGTGGGGGATGATGATCAATCTATCTACTCATGGCGAGGGGCAAAACCACAGAACCTAGTGTTATTGGGTGAAGACTTTCCCACTTTACGTTTGATTAAGCTAGAACAAAACTATCGTTCTAGTCAGAGGATTTTAAAAGCGGCCAATATTCTCATCGCTAATAACCCCCATGTGTATGAGAAGGTGCTGTTTAGTGAGCTCGCTTATGGTGAGCCGCTGCGAGTATTAATTGCTGCCAATGAGGAACAGGAGGCCGAGAGGGTTATTGCTGAGATCATTCGTCATAAGTTTATGGGAAAAACCCAATTTGGTGATTATGCGATTCTCTATCGGGGTAATCATCAATCTCGTCTGTTAGAGCGAGCGCTGATGACTAACCGTATTCCTTACAAACTCAGTGGTGGAACCTCATTTTTTGGTAGGGCCGAGATTAAAGACATCATGGCCTATCTTAGGTTAGTGGTTAACCCGGATGATGATAATGCCTTTCTGCGTGTGGTCAATCTGCCTAAACGTGGAATAGGCCCATCTACCTTAGAGCGCCTAGGTACCTTTGCCAACGAACGTCAGGTATCTATGTTTGAGGCTAGTTTCGACTCAGATTTAAACCACCTTCTTCCCCCTGCGGCCATGGCTTCTCTCTATAAATTCGGCCAATTTATAGTCAATACCGGAGAGGTTGTGACTCGAGGCGAGCCTATCGAGGCTATAAAGCATCTGATCCGCAATATTAACTATGAGGATTATCTCTACGAGACCAGCACCAGTGCCAAGGCGGCGGAAATGAGGATGAAAAATATTTCCGAGTTGTACCGCTGGGTTACTGAAATGCTCGAAGGAGATGAACTGGATGAAGGTATGACCTTACCTGAAGTGGTTACTCGATTGACTCTGCGAGACATGATGGAGCGCAACAGTGAAGATGAAAGAAGTGATCAGGTTCAGTTGATGACGCTTCATGCATCTAAAGGCTTAGAGTTTCCTTATGTATTTATTGTGGGCATAGAAGAGCGGATATTACCTCACCAAAGCAGTATAGATGAAGGTAATGTCGATGAGGAACGTCGTTTGGCTTATGTAGGAATTACCCGAGCCCAGAGAGAGCTCTGGTTTGTAATTTGTCGTGAGCGTCGGCAATTTGGTGAGACGATGCGCTGTGAGCCAAGTCGATTTTTGATGGAACTGCCTCAGGATGATCTCATTTGGGAAAATCGTAAACAATTGCAGAGTGAGAAACAACGACAGGTAACAGGTAAGTCACATATTGCCAACTTAAGAGATATGCTCAAAAAATAGCCTGCTAAATAAAGATGATAAATTATGGTGAAAAAATCATATCAAGTTTTGCATTTATCTGTCAGATATAGACTTAAGCGTAAGCTAAATTTTTGGTAATACAGTTAAGCTTGATGACTTTGCCAAGAAGCAAGGTGAGCAAACAAATGAAAAAATTACTTTTAACTGTAGACGCAGAGGTAAATAATTCATATTATATGCGCCGCTAACAAGGCAGGCACCCATAGCTCAGCTGGATAGAGCGCACCCCTCCGGAGGGTGAGGTCGAAGGTTCGAATCCTTCTGGGTGCACCAGATTGAATAGAACGTAGATTTAGTTATTAGATTGAAAATTGTTAGACGTTGAAAGTCAGTGGTGATTGTAGCTCAGTTGGTAGAGCCCCGGATTGTGATTCCGGTTGTCGTGGGTTCGAGCCCCATCAGTCACCCCATTTCAATTCTTTATTTATTTAGATTTTAGATAAGGAAGTTTTAGAGATTAGGTGATTAGTGCAGTTCGATTTGAAACTAGAGTTGACCAGAAGGTCAGAGGTTCAAATCCTGTTTATTTATAAACAATAAGGCTGGCTACACTCAAGTTCAATAGTACATTCTCGGTGATTAGCGCAGCCCGGTAGCGCATCTGGTTTGGGACCAGAGGGTCAGAGGTTCGAATCCTCTATCACCGACCACATTTAGTTTTAGTTAACGTTTACGGTGATTAGCGCAGCCCAGTAGCGCATCCCGATTTGAAACAAGAGTGGACCAGAGGGTTAGAGGTTCGAATCCTGCCTATTTATAAGTTAAGCAATAAGGCTGGCTACACTCAAGTTCAATAGTAAAAACTCTCGGTGATTAGCGCAGCCCGGTAGTGCATCTCGATTTGAAACAAGAGTGGACCAGAGGGTTAGAAGTTCGAATCCTGCCTATTTATAAGATAAGTAATAAGGCTGGCTACACTCAAATTCAATAGTAAAAATTTTCGGTGATTAGCGCAGCTCGGTAGCGCATCCCGATTTGAAACAAGAGTGGACCAGAGGGTTAGAGGTTCGAATCCTGCCTATTTATAAGTTAAGCAATAAGGCTGGCTACACTCAAATTCAATAGTAAAAATTTTCGGTGATTAGCGCAGCTCGGTAGCGCATCCCGATTTGAAACAAGAGTGGACCAGAGGGTTAGAAGTTCGAATCCTGCCTATTTATAAGATAAGTAATAAGGCTGGCTACACTCAAGTTCAATAGTATTTCGGTGATTAGCGCAGCCCGGTAGCGCATCTGGTTTGGGACCAGAGGGTCAGAGGTTCGAATCCTCTATCACCGACCAATTTACCAAAAAGCCTTCTGAGAAATCAGAAGGCTTTTTGGTAAATTGGTTTTAAAGAGGTAAGAGTGCTTGTTCCGTAGCAGTTTATGTACAACCACTTGAAGTATAACTTGATTTACAGGGTTGCTCAATTCCCTTGCGTACACATTAAGTTAGATCACTTATCAAAATGCATCCCGGTATTGTTGAAACAAAGGGACAAAAAAAGCCCGAAGCTAAAATATTTAACTCGGGCTAGTAATCCTAGTCAGGTTTATGGTTAAGCAATATGGATTTCACCTTTCCAGCATACTGTTTTACCAGCAACCTCTAAGCTTGATTGAGTCTCTGCATTAACATCAGCTTTATTCGAAACAAAGACATTAACCTCTTTGCCTGATATTAGCGTGATTTTCACTGCTGAAGCGTCTTCGTTATGAGTGATAACTTCAACCTTGTTGATTTGGCCGCGGGCATCGGTGCTCGCTTCAAGCGCTTCGTTAAAGTAGCCGTGTGTTTCATAGACGTTGGCAAACAGATGCGTATTCCCCTGCTGACGCAGTATTAATACTGGTTCACTGCGTAGGTTAAATGACGGGTCGTTAGCTCCTGTGCGAGTAAAAATCACTTCGCCGCCTTGCTCTGCACTGCTCACCACCGAATAATAACTGTGACCCATTAACCAACTGACTAAACTGCCTTGCTGGTCAACCTCGCCAGACGCAATGTTCCATAAGTGCTGATATCCAGATGCTTTACCTAATGGCTTGAGTTTAGACTGGCTTTGATATTCAAAGTCAGTGCGAATGATCTGACCACTGTAATGCATCACATAATCATAGGTGTGTTGCTCATCACTGGTTAAGCGGAACAAGTCTAGTACGATGGGTTTAGCAATGCCTTCAACTTCAAACATTATGACTGTACGTTGTTGATCAACACCTGGGTAATATCCACGAATGAAGGCACTCATTGCTTGTAAGCTATTATCGCCTGAGATAAAGAAGTGCGGCTCACCCCAATGTTCTTCGGCCGTCGCGGTGTCACCTTGGTTTTGACTCGTTTGATCAACAACAACAGTGTTGTGTGCCACTGTTTGCTTACAGTAACTTTGGTTTTCTGGGATGTATCGACCACCAAATTTCGGCTCAACATTTACCCAACGGCCAAAACCATAATCATGAGTCACTTCTTGACCGTGATTAAATAGGCTTAAATGGAGACCATCGAAATGACCGTGATCTAGCGCTGAGTGGAATTTATGATTACTACCGTGTTGGCCGTGCCATAATAATGCCATGCTATCGTCAGCTTTAGCATCTCGATGTCGTAAAATTGAAATCCCACCTCGCTCACCTTCTGATCCGTCAGTGAGCTGTAAACTCCCCCAGTTGAACCCATCAAGTTTTGCTGAGTTAGCCACTCCATCAGATAAAGCAGCGCCAGAACCGTGAACCCATACCTTGTCTTGATGCACTGCCATTGATTTAAGGTTGTCATCTTGTGAGTAACGTTTAAAGCACACGCTAGTTGCAATTAACACGCCTTCGTCTTTAATATCCATCGTTCTAGATGAGTCATTTAACGCCGGTAACACACCATTGGGAAACGCTGTTGACATTACTGCGTAGGTGGTGGTTTTAATCACTTGATCTTTCAAGTTATAAATATCGATTTCAGGCTGACGACGTTGAATAGTTTCAGCAAATAGGTAAATAGGTCTTAATGAGAAACGATGATAATACGGACCTTCCATATAGTAACCATCAGGTGAGAATAGTTGCGTTAGCTGAGCAATAAAGCCACCCGTTACGCTATCACCTTTTAAACCATAAAGTGCTTTATCAACACTGGCTTGGTCATTAATGGCATAGCCACAAATGCCGACACCAGCCACAGCCCATAGACCATGATTGTGCACGATGTCAAAATCGTGAGCATATGTATCAACAAATAAGTCAATCATCGGGCGAAATAAATCGTTTTCGATTAACTTTCGTTCATCAATTGTTAACTTATGACGAATACAAGAGTATGCACAAGAGGCGTATAGCATCCACATGTTTTCATTTAATGTTTGATGAAAAATACGTCCTGGGGGGTTTGAATCTCGGCTAGTATTGAGCTCAAAACTGGTATATACCTTGGCATACTCAACCAACATGGTTTTAGCATATTCAAGATAACGCTGATCTTCAGTGATCAGATATAAACGACCAGCTAAATCTAAATGAATGTAATTTTGCTTATGACGGTTATGCTCATAACCCCCTGCTTCGCCGTGTCCAGGGATCTCAATACCCACGGGTAAATAATCTTCTAATGCCGCCACTTCAGTAGCAATAGAACGTCCCATTAAGCTATCAGTGTTCACATGAGTTCGTAACTCTGCGGCTTCTTCAAAACTCATTAATAATGGTTGGTAGCTCATGTTATTTGCCTCTTATTTCAACAGCAAAATAACCTTGCCATTGGAAATCTTGATTATTAAATGTCATGCGATTTTTTGTTGTCGCCGTCACGCCAACCCGATTGCTCACCATCACAATAACGGAAAAATCGTGCGCATTAATTTCGATGACAGACCCGTGTTCATTGGTACCAATGACGCTAATGTTTGTGATTTGACCGCGGGCCTCTGTACTGGCCTCTATGGCTTCGTTAAAGTAACCGTGAGTCTCTAATACGCTAGCAAATAGAGTATCTTTAGCATGGCGACGTAATATTAAGCCTGGTTCGCTACGTAAGTTGAATGAAGGGTCGTTTGCACCACTACGAGTAAAGAACATTTCATCTTCTTTACTCGATGCTGCTAACCAAGTGTAATAGCTGCTACCTTGTAACCAGCTCACTAAGGTAGTGTCTTTTGCTTTACCTTGAGCAACATTCCAAAGATGTTGATAGCCAAAGTTGCTACCTAATGTCGATAATTCAGAGTGAGTCTGATAATCAAAATTGCTACGAACAATTTGGCCATCATAATGTATTGAATAGTCATACTGATGTGCTGCCTCACTGGTTAATCTGAACAGATCAACTAAGATAGGCTGTGTTAAACGCTTGTCGTTAATCATCAGTAGGCTACGTTGTTGATCGACACCTTCATAATAGTCACGACAGAATGCACTTACGCCTTGAACGTCTTTATTGTCGCCACTAAAAAAGTGCGGCTCTCCGTGTCGGCTATCAGCAAGCTTTACGTCGAAGTTGTTTTGACATGACTGATCGACAGCTACCGTATTATGGGCAATAGTTTGACGGGCATACGATTTGTTTTCATCTAAGTAACGTCCACCAAATTTTGGCTCAACGTTTACCCAACGACCAAAACCGTATTCACGCAATACTTCTTGGTTGTTGTTAAAGAAGCTAATCCCTAATGTATCGAAATGGCCATGGCCCATACCATGTTGACCATAGTTCATCACTAACTGGCTTACATCGCCTTTTTCATTTTGCATCCGTAAAAATGCTTGTGCGCCACGGTCACCATTAGGGCCCTCGTTCAACTCAACGCTTGGCCAGCAAGGGGTTAGGCCCGTTTCATTTTTGCCAAAAGCCGCTGAGAGTGTTTGACCACATGGATGAACCCAAACGCTATCTTGTAGTTGCGCCATACCAAGAATGTCATCATCGATACCATAATGTTTCGCATATAAGCTCAGTGCCACAACCACACCAGCATCACTAATATCCATAGTTAATGATGCATCATTTAATGCTGGAAATACTCCATTGGGATACGCAGTCGCAAGCAACGACTTGATTGTTTTACCAATGACCTGATCTTTATAATTAAAGATATTAAGATCAGGGCGATGACGATGTAATGCCTCAGCGAAAATACATAATGGGCGAATGGCATAACGGTGATAGTAAGGTCCTTCCATGTAGTAACCAGATGGCGCGAATAATTTACTAATTTGCGCTAAATAGCCCCCTTCGATGTCATCACCCTTTAGGCCATGAATCGACATTTCTACGTATTGAGGCTTATCGATAGCCAAACCACACATCGCTACCGCAGCAACAGCCCATAAACCATGGTTATGAATACGGTCGAAGTCAAAAGCATACTTGTCAGTGAACATATCTAGCATAGGTTGGAACAAACCATCAATAATTGTTTGTTGCTGTCCTGCTGATAACCAATGACGGATACAGCTATAGCCTAAGCTGCTATAGAGCAGGAATACATGTTCATTAAGAATTTGGTGAAACAAACGGCCTGGTGGGTTGGTATTTAACTGTTTATGGAAATCCAATTTCAGGTATTTGTCTGCATAAGCAAGTAATAAGTCAGCAGTGTACTGCGCAAACTTCTCATCACCCGTTACGAGGAATAAACGACCTGCTTGGTTAATGTATTGATAATTCTGTTTGTGACGATTATGTGCATAACCCCCCGCTTCGCTATGGCCAGGAACTTCGACACCCAATGCCATAAACGCATCAGTATCTTTAATTAACCGAGTCAAGCTTTTGCCCATTAGGCTATCTTTACCTAATTCACTGGCGATTGATGCTATTTCCGACGGTTCAAAAAGTACCGCTTTAATCACATGCGACATATTTACCTCAAACTAAAAGTACTTACTTGAACCTAAAGTAATACAAATGAATAAAAATTTCAGTATATATAAACTAATAATTGAATTAAATCACTCGATATCATTAGTCTATTTTGGGAAATAAATATTATTTAAAATAATAAACAATATCACTTATAACTATATAGCCTTAATAATCAAATGATTAGCATTGAAAGCGCAGGCTTTTCATTAGGTATATCCACAACGGAACACACTTACGCTGGATTTGTATTACAAATACACGTATTTTACTAGTATACTATGATACAGCCTAATAGATGTATCGTTCAATTAATATACGAATCGAGCGTAACTCTGACCAAGATAATTAGTCAATATTATGCTGATAATTTATCTCCAAATTTAACACAAAAATAGCAGATATAGAAAACTCGACATTATAGGAGCTTGAAATGAACGCATTTTATGAAGATGACAAGGCAGACTGGGAAGATCTTGGTGATGGTTTAAGCCGTAAAATAATAGGCTATACACCTGATTTAATGGCTGTATTTGTTAAATTTGATAAAGGTGCCATTGGCCACCCACATACACATGACATCCATGATCAAATTGGTTATGTTGCCGCTGGTAGTTTTGAGGCCGAAATCGATGGCGTTAAAAAAATACTGAAAGCAGGTGATGCTTATATTGCACCCAAAATGGTAATGCATGGTGCAGTTGCACTAGAGCAAGACAGCATTTTGATTGATATGTTTAACCCTGCTCGTCAAGACTTTCTGTAACATCCAAAAGGAGCTGATATGTCTATGTTAAAAGTCGGTATCATTGGTGAGTGCATGATTGAATTGCAACAACTTGATGGCGCTCTTACCCAAAGCTTTGGTGGTGACACACTGAATACCGCTGTGTATTTATCTCGATTAACACGAAATAAAAACATGAAAGTAAGCTATTTCAGTGCATTAGGGAAGGATCCCTTTAGCAAAAATATGCTTCTAAACTGGCAACAAGAAGGCATAGATACTCAGTACGTTCAAATAATGCCTGAGAAGCTTCCTGGATTATATGCAATTGAAGTTGATGATGACGGTGAGCGTAGCTTTCATTACTGGCGTAATGATGCCGCTGCTAAATTCTGGCTAGAGCAGGCTTCAGAAGCGCTGTTAAATACGATCAGTCAATATGATGTGTTGTACTTATCTGGTATTAGCCTAGCTATTTTAACCCCGAAAAGCCGTGAAATACTGTTTAAGGTACTTAAGCAATGTAAAACCAACGGTGGAAAAATTATTTTCGATAATAATTTCCGGCCAAGATTGTGGGAGTCACGCCAAGAAGCGAAAGATAATTATATGAAAATGTTGTCGTTAACAGATATAGGCCTGCTGACCTTCGAAGATGAGCAAGCCCTGTTTGGCGACTCGAAAATGGCAACTTGTATAGAGCGTAGTTTACATGCAGGTTTAACGGAAATTGTGATTAAATGTGGTGCTGAAGAGTGTATCGTCGTGACCAAAGATGAACAGGTTAGTATTCCTGCCACCTTGGTAGAAAAAGTGGTTGATACCACTTCGGCTGGCGACTCGTTTGCAGCAGGGTATTTGTCTCAACGCTTACTCGGTGGTAGTCGAGAGCAATCAGCCTTTACTGGTCACGCCTTAGCGAGCGAAGTCATTCAACATAAAGGCGCCATCATTGATATCGCAGCAATGCCTATAGCTCTTTATTCCTAAAGTTAAAAATTAACTGAATAACGTGAGTCGGTTCGATTTATCGAAACCTTAATAAATACATCAAAAGGAAACAACATGAGCACGCTTAACGAAAGACTGAAACAGCTAAAGGTTATCCCAGTTATAGCCATTGAAAATGCCGATGATGCGGTCAAACTCAGTCAAGTTTTAGTTGAAAATGGCATGCCATGTGCTGAAATAACTTTTCGTACGCCTGCGGCGGCTCAGGCCATTAAAAATATGCGTGAAGCTTATCCAGATATGTTAATTGGTGCAGGTACTGTATTAAATTCAGCAACGGTAGATGCTGCAATTGATGCTGGCGTAGATTTCATTGTCAGCCCTGGCTTTAATCCAAGTACGGTAAAATATTGCCAACAACGTGGCATGCCCATCATTCCAGGAGTGAATAATCCGTCTCTAGTTGAGCAAGCAATGGAGATGGGCTTAGATACGGTTAAGTTTTTTCCAGCAGAGCCATCAGGTGGTCTATCAATGCTTAAAGCATTAACGGCGGTATACCCCATCTCTATTATGCCTACCGGTGGCGTGTCTCCAAGTAACATCAATGACTACCTTTCCGTTAAATCTGTTATAGCCTGTGGGGGGACTTGGATGGTGCCTTCAAATCTGATTGATAATCAACAATGGGATGAAATAGGCTTATTAGTTCGTGACGCTGTTGCTGCACTAAACAGTTAAGTCAGCACTTTTAAAAACCTCCCTCACGATAAAATAATACTCTGTTGCAGAGTAGCTGCTTAGGTTATGTTTATTCCCCAGTATGGATTTTCGGGGAATAAACTAATTTCTTGGTAAATGCCTCAGATTAGGCTCTGTAAACCTGCTTTATTTCCCCTGGCTTATTGCCAAATAACTTAATACATAGAGCCAAATAAAGCTCGGCGGTGGCTAATGCATCAACAGAAGCATTATGTCCATTGTAATCAGGTAATCCATAACGTCGACGGACTGAAATGAGCCTGTAATCACCATCTTGTTGGTTTTGTTTATTTAACGTCATCGACTTTTCAATCGATAAGGTATCTAACCAAAGCAGCGGCATTGGCGGTAGGTTATATTTTTGCATCAAGTAGTGATCGATAAACTGTTGCTCAACTTGTTTACCGTGTACCAATAACAACTTGCCATACATTTGCTTAAACAGATGTTCCATGACCATATCTAATTTTTTAGCTCTATTAACCATCTGGGGCATAATGTGATTAATCACTGCTGTTTCAGGCCTGACCAGACCTTTAATATAGGTATGGCTGACACTGGATAAATCGATACGTTTACCTGTCATGGTGACACAACCGATACTCAAAATATGATCTTGTTTTGCATTAAGACCACTGGTTTCAATATCAAATGCCAAATAAGTAAAAGAAGTGACATTATCTTTAAGTTCTGGCAACCTCTGAGTCAGCAGCGCGAATAAAAAGTCAGGTAATTCAGGGTGCGCCTTAATATAAGCCTGTCTGGCCCTATTTAGTCGTGTGAGTGGATGAAAGTAGTTCAACCATTGCTTCATTGATTATCACTAAAGCGTAATTTTGCCGCGTCTTGGAAGTTACTGATAATTCTGAATGCATCTTTTAAATGCTTACGCTCAAATGAACTAATAGCACTAGGTTCCATGTAATTATTAGCTTTTTGCCCTTGCCTTAAAGCCGATAATTGATGGTTATAACGCACTTGAGTCACAAAGTAGAATGCCTCAATTATATCTTTAAAGTCATCTTCATTAAGTAGTTTTTTGGTAACAGCAAACTCAAATCTATGGCGAGTTCCGGTATGTGAACAACCGACAGCCAGACCATATATCCGCGCTAAATCTACAACTAAGTTTAACGCATACTTTTTAATATTTAGTACCTTAGTGTTATCGCCGCTTTTCTCTAGTACTAATTTATTAAATATACCTAAGGGTGGCTGTACCCGAACGGCATCATTCACTAGTGAAGGAAGAAACTGATTATCTTGTGCGATTAAAGTATGTAAATATTGTTGTAGGTCATCAGAAAAAACAGCGTTACCGTGCAGACTACGAACCTCTAAAAAGACACTGATATTCATCAGCATCCCATACTGAGGGTTACTGACCCATTTGCGATAAAATTCTTTCCACACCGATAAGGTTTGACACCATTTTGGATTCGATGCCATGTAGTGACCTGTACATAGAGGGTAGCCACAGTCATCTAACCCTTTTGTCACGAATTCACTTAGTTCAATAAAGTATGTTTTATCGTCTTCGGTAGCGCTATTATCAAGAATAATGGCACTATCTTGATCAGACAGCATATGAATTTCGTTACGGGCATGAGAACCAGCAATAATCCAATTGTAATCACAAGGGGGTTGACCAAATAGCTCCTCTGCCATTTGTAATAAACGGCGATTATAGCTGTCCATAATCATCGCCATGACTTGGCCAATAATTTCAGAGCTTACCGTACCATCGACTAGTGCTTCAAAAATAGCTTGGCGCTCAGACGTTAGTTCAGCGAGACCTGCCACGGTTTCGGTATATTTTATTTTTTCAATTAAAAAAATCGCTTGCATACGATGCTTTTGTACTAAATGCGATGAAGTGAGTAATCCTAAAACATCATTACCACGTACAACAGGTAAGCTGCGTATGCCAGACTGCATCATCAAGGATGCAGCTTGCAAAATTAAATCATCCGGACCAATAGTGACTGCGGGAGTCGTCATCACGGTATGGATCGGCAAGCTAATATCAATACCATCGGCAATGACTCGCTTAGTCATATCTCGATCAGTGATCAGACCGACAATGTTATGATCTTTCTTTATGACTGCTGTTGAGGTTCGAAACGTATTGCGCATTTCTTTGGCGACATTCTGAATACTCATATTGATATCAACTACTGCCGCTTGGCCACTGGCAACCTCTGACACTTTCTTTAAAAATAAACCTTTATCTTTATTCGACCACACCACATTTAATGCTGACCGCAAGCGTAGTTGCGCCCCAGAAGAAATACTTTCACTAAATTGAGGATGTTGTGCTGTCAGTTTGACCAGTTTTGAGTGAGGAATTAAATACAGCAGTGTATTTTCAATAGCAGTAGCAGTATAACCATCAAGCGCATTTTTTAATGGTTCTAAAAAAGTAAAACCAAATAAATCTTCTACCCCCATTTTCGCTCTCAACACCCCATCGGGCTTACGTTGCTCCATCGAACCTGTGCGAATAATATAAAGGTATTTCTCATTGGAATTATCACTGAACTGGATTTGTTCGCCACGGCCAAGATAAGTAATGCTAATACAACTTGCAACATCTTTGAGAACAGGAGTAGATAGTTGGTCAAATGGGTCAATTCTCCCAATAAAATCGACAATATTAGGAATTAGCGATTCATCCATTATTTTCTCTTAATCTGCGATAGGACTTATTTGTATGATTTTATATTACCGTATTTTTAATAAAAAAATGTGAATATTTATGTAAACTAGCTAGAAATTTGTATTTTTATGATGTAATAACCTCCAAAAAGGCTAACTGAAGTCGCTTAAGTTAGCCTCTTTGATTGTTCACATTTAGCGATTAAAAGATCACTGGTTAATCGTTTCTAGTTCTTGGACACTTTGATTAAGTAATGCCTCACTGGCTTGACGTGCCTTTTCTGCATTGCCTGCCATAATTGCTTCATAAATTGCACGATGCTCTTCAATACAAGTGGTGCCACGCTTTGAGGCGTGATGAAAGAAGCTTCTAAACATGGTGCTCAACACGTTAGCAAACGGTAAAAAGAAGCAATTTCCGGTCGAAATAAAGATTAAACGGTGGAATTCTAAATCGACATCGACCCAATCATCATGTTCAAATCCATTAGAGATACTATCCATTTTTTGGAACAGTGCAGATAATTTCATCCGTTGTTCAACGGACGCATTACGTGCAGCGCAAGCACAGGCCTCTGGTTCTATCGCTTTACGTAGCGATAAAAACTCTTGATATAAATGCTCTGTTTTCTCCATATCAATCAACCAATCAAGTAGTTGCGAATCTAAATAATTCCAATGTTCTTGCAGGCGAACACGAGTGCCTACTTTAGGTTTTGACTCTAATAAACCTTTTGATGTTAATAATTTAATGGCTTCACGCAATGCCGTTCGACTCACACCAAACTGAGTGCAAAGATCCATTTCTCCAGGAATAATTTCACCTTGAGGTAAATCACCAGTAATGATACTACGAGCTATTTCACATGCGACTTGCACATGTAAGCTACGTTTTGCCTTACCAATTGGTGTAAATTTTGCGCTCATGTAATTACTATCCACCTTAAGGTTTACACATTAATTAATACAAAAGACACTGCAACATGTATCAAAATGATACCGAGCGGTGAAGCATACTAAACTGAATTTAGATGTAAAAAATAGGCATGTTAACGTTATAGTTCAAACTTAACCTTATCAATAAAGTCTATAATGAAATAGTATTTATGCATTAAAATCAATTGAATACGTCTAATTATTTTATGTATATTTTCACCATCTAAACAGTCTTATCTTATGCTCTGGTCTTTCATATACACTTTTTAATCGGTTACATACTACTGTAAACAGTATTTTCATCATCGAATATTAAGCTGATTAATACCAGTAATATTACTAATATAATTATAATAACCTTAATTGAAGATTAATACTGGCGTTGTTGCACAAATTGATTGAAAAAAACATTTTTCCCATCGTAATGATCAGAGAGTCTAAATGAACGGTCATTGTATTCTTTTTAATATTAACCAATAAAAAAGGCGAAGAATTATCTCTTCGCCTTTTTTGCCTGATAAAAAAACGGGGTTTACTCTCCTTGAGCAACACCTGCTCGATTGATCAGAAACTGAGTTAATAGCGGTACTGGACGGCCGGTCGAGCCCTTGTTAGCGCCACTATTCCATGCAGTACCAGCCACATCTAAGTGTGCCCAGTTGTATTTTTTGCTGAAGCGAGACAGGAAGCAAGCCGCGGTGATAGCGCCGGCGGGGCGACCACCAAGGTTAGTCATATCGGCAAATGGGCTTTCAAGGTGTTCTTGGTACTCATCCCACAGCGGTAAGCGCCATGCACGATCTCCACTCTGCTCACCAGCATTTAATAGCTCGTGTGCTAGTGGGTTATGACCAGAAAATAGACCAGATGCGTGTTTGCCTAGTGCGATAACACAGGCACCCGTCAGCGTTGCAGTATCGACAACTAACTCTGGATCGAAACGCTCAACGTAGGTTAATACATCACACAAAACCAGACGGCCTTCTGCATCGGTGTTTAACACTTCGACAGTTTGGCCTGACATGGTGGTGAGTATGTCACCTGGACGGTAAGCATTGCTCGATGGCATGTTTTCACAACCAGCAAGAATACCGATCACATTGATTTTAAGATTCAGTTCACAAAGAGCTTTCATTGCTCCAATAACACCGGCGGCACCACCCATGTCGTATTTCATCTCATCCATGGCTTCGCCAGGTTTAAGTGAGATCCCCCCTGAATCGAACGTAAGACCTTTACCAACAAGGACAATAGGCTTCTGAGTATTGTCGACTGCACCCTTGTAATTCATCACAGTCATGATGGATTCATTAACACTACCACGGCCTACAGCAAGGTATGAGTTCATGCTTAGCTTAGCCATCTGCTCTTCGCCTATGGTCGTTACCGTTAGCTCTTCATAGATCTCAGCCATTTGGCGGGCTTGTGATGCTAGGTAGGCTGGATTACAGATGTTAGGTGGCATGTTGGCAACATCGCGGCATAAATGCATACCGGCAGACACGGCCATACCGTGTTCGATTGCGCGTTCGCCGACGGTGAGTTCTCGGCGTGTTGGTACATTGAAGACGAGCTTACGCAGCGGACGGCGAGTCTCACCTTTGTTGGTTTTTAGTACGTCGAAGTTGTACAGGCTGTTTTTAGTCGTTTCAACGGCTTCACGAACTTTCCAATAAGTGTCACGGCCCTTGACATGCAGTTCACTCAGGAAGCAAACAGCCTCCATTGAACCCGTTTCATTAAGTGTCGTGATGGTTTTGTTGATGATCTGCTTGTATTGTCGTTCATCGAGCTCACGTTCTTTACCACAACCAACCAAGAGTACACGTTCACTGAGAACGTTAGGCACATGATGTAAAAGAAGCATTTGTCCTGGTTTGCCTTCGAGATCACCACGACGAAGTAAGTTGCTAATATAGCCCTCACTAATTTTATCAAGCTGCTCAGCAATACCCGATAGTCGCCTTGGCTCATATACGCCAACCACTATGCAGGCAGAACGTTGTTTTTCTGGACTGCCGCTTTTAACGCTAAACTCCATGATCTCTCCTAGATTCTTAAAGACAAATTTTATTATTTATTAGATAATGTCTGCTTGTGCCCAAAATGGGCTTGAATTTGGTACGTCGAAGTTTGTTTTTTGAGATTTTTTCATGCCATATTTAGTTAATAGCTAGTGACAAAACTACCAAAAGTAGACAGTCTACATGAAAGTTGATCTGATACTAGCATAATTATAAGTTTAGGGGCCAGATCCTGCCTGTGATTGTATTTAGATATTTGATTCGAGAAGTTTTCAAGGCACAAATAGCCGTTCTTTTAGTACTTTTAGCTATTTTTATAAGCCAACATTTTGTTCGTGTACTCGCGGATGCATCTGATGGAGATTTTCCAGCTTCATTAGTCTTGACCCTATTAGGTCTTAATTTACCTTATTTGGCCGTTTTGGTGATCCCACTGAGTTTATTTCTTGGTATTTTGATGGCTCATGGCCGAATGTATGCTGATAGTGAAATGGTGATTCTTCACGGCGTAGGGATGAGTGAATGGTATATTACTCGAGTGACTCTGTTGTTGGCCGTGGGTAATATGATTTTTACTGGTCTATTGTCGGTTTATGTCACGCCTTGGGCCGAAGAGAAGCAGAACCAAGTACTGGAACATGCTCAGTCAGAAGCAGGACTGGCCGCCATCACGCAAGGACGTTTTCAGACCAGCCCTAATGGCAGAGCGGTACTTTTTGTCGAACAAATTGGCCGGAATAACGAACTGAAAAAGGTGTTTGTTGCTCAATTACCAGACCCGAATGATGAATCTGGGATCAGTAATATCGTGGTTGCCGAAGGTGGAAAGGTTGTCGAAGATGATACAGGTGGTCAACGTCTTCAACTGAGTGATGGTGTGCAATACCAGGTGGCACCTAAACAAGTTGATTATCAGATCATTGAATTTGGTAGTTACCAGATGCAGATTAAGGATCAACCAGTCGATGAACGCCGCCGTAAGCTCTCTGCCATGCCTATCAAGGAGTTGATGAATAAAGAAGGCCCTGCTGCAACGGCTGAATTTCATTGGCGCTTGGCAATTCCCATAGCAATTCCTTTAATGACCCTAATTGCCGTGCCTTTGGCTAGGGTTAATGTGCGTCAGGGTAAATTCGCTAAAATGTTTCCGGCCATTTTACTCTATCTAGGGTATTTTTGTCTGATGATTGCAGGACGAAAAGCATTGGAAGATGGTGTGGTACCTGAGTATTTAGGTATGTGGTGGATACATGCATCCGCCCTCTTTTTAGGGATATTGCTCTTAGGGAAAGAGCGTCCTTCTGGTGCTAAGTTGAGTGGCATATTTAAACGCAAAAGGGCCATAGCGTGAAAATATTAGACTTATATATTGCCAGAACTTTAGTCAGTAGTTCAGCATTATGTCTGCTTATCCTAACGGGCTTGTCGGGCATGATAAAATGGGTAGATCAGCTTCGTGTCGTAGGTCGTGGCAGCTATACTATGCTCGACGCAGGCATTTATGTCTTATTTCTTATCCCCCGAGATATCGAGATGTTCTTCCCTATGGCGGTATTGCTCGGTGCTTTGATCGGTATGGGTATGCTCGCTTCAGGGTCTGAATTAGTCGTTATGCAGTCATCTGGTTTGTCTCGCTTTCAAATTACTCTGTCGGCAATGAAAACTGCGGTGCCACTCATGCTGATGATTATGGTGTTAGGCGAGTGGGGAGCACCAGCGGCGGAAAGGCGTGCTAATGAACTTCAGGCATTCAAGGTCTCCGGTGGTAGTTTGATCGCATCAAGTCGCGGTGTCTGGGCAAAAGATGGTGATCTGTTTGTCAATATCGGTGAAGTGGAAAATATTAATAGCCTGCATAATATTACCTTATATAAGTTCGATAACACCTTAACCTTAGTGCAGACAATACATGCCGATCACGGCATATATTCCAACGATCACTGGCGTCTTACCGATGTTAAGCAGACAGATTTGACTAAGAATAAGGTGACACTGACCGAACTGGCTCAGTATCGCTGGGATTCGACACTGACACCTGATAAGTTGAGTGTAGTCTCGGTCAAGCCGGAATCACTCTCTATTCAAGGCTTGGTGAATTACCTCGATTATCTCAAGGTGAACAAACAAGATCCCGGACGTTACGAGTTAGCGCTATGGCGTAAAATAATGCAGCCTGTCACTGTGGCTGTCATGATGCTGGTGGCGCTCTCATTTATATTTGGCCCCTTGAGATCCGTGACCATGGGGGCTCGTGTGTTATTAGGTGTTATAGCGGGTTTCACCTTCTATATTAGCAGTGAAATATTCGGTCCTCTAACGTTGGTTTATGGATTGCCAGCCTTCCTCGGTGCAGCGATGCCCGCGTTAATATTCAGCAGCATAGCAATCTATTTTATTAGGAAATGACCTCACCCATGCCTCAATATGTCAAAAATTCTGCCCTATTACTTCCGTATACTAATTATTCCGTCATCTCATTATCTGTTGCCATAATACTTTGCTGAATTATTCACTTTAATTCCGGCTACTGGTTGGCTAGATCCATGATAGCCCAAGAATGAGCGCGCCATATTAGTGCGAGTGCTAAGTATCGCACTGGCTTGGTGCGCCCATACTCAATAATACAGGCTGCTGTTTTAATTAACTTGTTAAAATATAATGTGTTAACTAGTTGGCCTGATAATTGAACTATTAAGATTAGATATAGATAAGCAAATACTTTGGAGGTCAGAATGAAACTGGTCAGCGCTATCATTAAACCGTTCAAATTGGACGATGTTCGCGAAGCAATCGCTGGAATGGGTATAGAGGGGATGACAGTGACCGAGGTTAAAGGTTTCGGTCGTCAGAAAGGGCATACCGAGCTGTATCGAGGCGCCGAATACCAGATTGACTTCCTTCCTAAGGTTAAAATAGATATTGCCACTAAGGCTGAAAACTTGGAGCTGTTAATCGAATCGATTACTAAGGCTGCCCGCACAGGCAAGATTGGCGATGGAAAAATCTTTGTTACTGACCTCGAACAGGTCATCCGTATACGTACGGGCGAGACCGATAACGAAGCATTATAAGGGAGAGGCATGATGGAAGATTTAGTTAAATTAGGTGTAACAGTTTCTGAATTGAAATTTGCTTTGGATACCTTTTATCTGTTGATTTCTGGCGCGCTAGTTATGTGGATGGCGGCTGGATTTGCCATGCTGGAGGCTGGACTCGTTCGCTCTAAGAACACCACTGAAATTCTAACCAAGAACGTGTGTCTGTATTCAATAGCTTGTGTGATGTATCTGATTGTGGGATATAACATCATGTATGTTGATAATATTGAAGCGGGTTGGTTACCCTCTATAGGGACATTTATTGGCAGCCAGGCCGATGATGCGGGTCATGCGCTCGAGTCAGATTTCTTTTTCCAAGTGGTGTTTGTTGCTACCGCTATGTCCATTGTTTCCGGGGCGGTGGCTGAACGTATGAAACTGTGGGCTTTCTTGGCTTTCTCTGTTGCTATGACAGCCTTTATTTATCCAGTCGAAGGATATTGGACCTGGGGTAATGGTTTCCTAAAGGAAGCTGGGTTTGTCGATTTTGCTGGTAGTGGTATTGTTCATATGGCTGGTGCGGCAGCAGCCATTTCTGGCGTTCTTTTGTTGGGTGCTCGCAAGGGGAAATACGGTCCCAATGGCCAGATTAACCCCATTCCAGGCTCAAACTTACCGATGGCGACTCTAGGTATGTTTATTTTGTGGATGGGATGGTTTGGTTTTAATGGTGGCTCACAGTTACTGGTGTCTGATGCTGAAAATGCAACCGCGGTGGCTAAAATTTTCCTTAATACTAATTCAGCGGCGGCATTTGGTGCGGTATCGGCACTCGTCGTTTGTAAGATAATTTGGGGAAAGGCGGATCTTACCATGATACTCAATGGTGCATTAGCTGGACTAGTGGCCATTACTGCTGATCCTTTATCACCTTCAATAGCCTTTGCGGCTTTGATAGGCCTGCTTGCTGGTGGCTTGGTCGTATTATCTATCATCACGCTAGATAGGTTAAAGATAGATGATCCTGTAGGTGCCATATCGGTACACGGTGTGTCGGGCTTCTTTGGTTTGATGCTAGTGCCTCTGTCTAATACAGATGCGACTGTCTTGACTCAACTTTATGGGGCAAGTGTTATCTTTGCTTGGGTATTCTCAGCTTCTTTTGTAGTCTGGTATATACTTAAATTGACCATGGGTATCCGTGTTAGCGAAGAGGATGAATATAAGGGGATGGATGCTGCGGATTGTGGTATCGATGCATACCCTGAGTTTGTTTCAGGCAGTAGTAGTCGTTAAGTCAATCAGAGTCTACACTTGTAATACTCGGCTATTGGTCAAAAAACAGGGCGTAATGCCCTGTTTTTTGCATTATGGATAGCAGATGGATGTATGTTGAATATGACGTCGGTGATGACATATTAGCAGGTCACCATTTACTAGCTTTCCTGTGCAGCTCAATAACGGTCAAACTTCCTCAATAGCACACCTACTGGCGATTCCTGTTCTCTTTGTGTCGAATTCTTCCTGTTTTACTATTGAGCTATAGGCCCACTTCAAGCTCAATCAGCTTACTTCAGACAAAATAAATGATAATACGAGTGTCTTCACTGATGCGAAGTCAAACTGTGGTGTTGTTTATATTTAACCCTAAAATGCCAACTAGAGAGGAGCATTTTGTTAAATAGGTCACGGGTGCCCTGTTACATTATATTTAACAGCATTTTATCTTTACTAGTCTACACTTAACAAATATATCGACATTAATTACTCTTTGATTTTACACTGGTGATACAAATTGATCGCAAATGTAACACCTGTTAATATGTCGGAATTACTGGTGCTGAAGTGAGTAAGGTTTACCTGGATTGCACTGTTACGTTATTTACTTGGAGTTAAGAATGCGCTCTTTAATCACTACACAATCCGGACAAGTTTTAATTGCTAATGGAAACATTACCGTAGAAATAAGCGGTGAAAGACGTCTCGTTGTATCGGGTGAGCAACTTCCTATTGGTGCAACCCTTTTCATTCCTGAAAACTCAGAGCTAGAAATAACTTATGAAGATGGCGAAATTTTCTCTAGCCAAACTGAACAAGCTGAGGAAAATGAAATTACTAAAGTAGCAGATATAGATATGTCTGTTGCTGACGAAATTCAAGCTATTCAAACTCAAATCGCCGCGGGTGAAGACCCAGCTCAAGGTCTAGATACTGCAGGTAATACAACAGGCAACGAAGGTGGTAACTTCGTCTCAGTAGATCGTATTGGAAATGAAACTTTAGCTGATTCAGGCTTTGACACTTCTTTCGGTATCCCTCTTGATGCTAATCCAGCACTATCGGCTAATCTTTCTCTAACCCAAACAGACAATTCAATAATAAATAGCTTTGAAATAGCCCAATTTACCGATAATTTTGTTAATGGTGTGGCTTATACAACATCTTCTGGGCTGAGTGGGTTTACCGGTGATATGGGAGCTGATGGCTCATTTGCTTATAACCCAGGCGATACCATTATTTTTAGTGTTGGCGATGTCATTATTGCCAACTTTAGTGCCGATACAATTCAAGGTTCTATTCTTTTCCTTCAAGATATTGCCGGTACATCGCTCTCTGATAGCAACATGAATTATGTTGAAAACATGGCTATCTTCTTACAGGCTTTGGATGACGATCTCAGTGATGGTACCGATGATGGGGTTTTACAAACCAATAGCTTAGTTAATCTAGATGATAGCTATGCGTCAAATATCAACATAAGTGCCGAGATTCATGAAGCATTAATGAATTATATCGACCCCACTACCGGTCAGCCATTGAACCTAGCTACTGCGGGTAAAGAGATGTTATCTCTCGTACTGGCTGAGCTAGATATTATCTTCACTCGTGAGTCAGAGCAGGACTCAAGTGGCGCGAATGTCTTCGAGACCTTGGCAATGGTTCATGTTGCCGACACCATTGATGATTTAGCTGGAGACCGTGCTCCGGTAACTACAGACGAGCGTACTACAGACATACTCGATGTACCTGGGGGGCTAATTACCTATAACTATAATGAATTAGATGGAAAAATCACCTTTTCAGCCAATGACCTACTTGATGGCGCAACGGGTCAGCAAGTTACAACAGAAAACTTAGTCATTAGTAATGTGCAGCTCAATGCTAACTTTGCGGACATAGGCGCACTCATCGAGCTTGGGAACGGAAATTACGAAATACTTCTAAGTGCAGATATTACTCCATATGATTTAGAAGGCTTAAGTATCGATTACCGTGTTGAAGATTGGACTGCCTTTACTGAGGTTACTTCGGAAACACAAGATCAGTTTAAATCTCATCTTTCTGCGGATATTCCCGATGTATTTGAACATGATGGCTTTAATCAGTTTACGCTCAATAGCGAACTCATTTTTGATGATGATCAGCAATTAGAGATCAACTTTACCAGCGAGCTTATGAGTGAGCAACTTGGCTTCCCAGTTGCAGAATACGCCGATGACTATCTAGTACCACTAGAGTATTCAAATGATGGTGGCCTCACTTGGCAAGCCATGACCGTTACATCGATTGACTATAGTGGCAGTATTCCTCGTCCTGTTTTCGGCTTTGTTTTAGAGGCTGGAAATGACAGTGTTATCATGCGTGTACCTATTTTTGATGATGCAAAGATAGAACCTACCGAGTACTTTGTTGCCAAAGTCACTGGGAAAAATGTCTACGATGAAACACTGCAATTTGCCATTTTCGATAATGATGCCGATGGTTCAGATCTCCCATTAATAGATATAGATTACGTCATCGTGATTGAAGGGGTAGAAAGCGCCATATTTACCCTCACATTGAGTGAGCCAAGCACGGAAACGGTTACCGTTAACTACAGCACAGAAGAACTAACAGCACTATTTGGCGAAGATTTCATCGAGGTGTCTGGCACCGCAACTTTCCTTCCTGGTGAAACGACCACTTACATCACAATACCAATTGTTGATGATTTAATTATCGAAGACAGCCCAGAGTTTGCATTAGTCAATCTGACCGAGCCAGTAAATGCAGCTCTTGTCGATGCTCAGGGTACACTGCGTATCTTCGATAACGATGGTCCATCAAATACAGCGGTGAGCATAGATATCGACCCAATTACGGGTGATAACTTAATTACCGATGCTGAGGGTAATGAGACCATTATTGTTACTGGTATCGTTTCAGCAGATGCCTCTATTACTTTCGGTATCGTAATTATTACGATTAACGGTAAAACTTATCGTACAGAGATGAATGCCGACGGTACCTTCTCGATGGAAGTTGCAGGTTCTGAGCTCGTTAATGATCCTGATACAACTATCGAAGCTATCGTTTATGGCTTCGGTGCTGGCGGAGCACAAGGTACTGCAAATACAACAGAAAGCTATGATGTTGAATCCATATTAGTTAACGACACAGACACTATTGATGAAGATAGCGTTGCAACAGGTAATGTATTAGATAATGACTCGGACATAAATAATGACCTCACAGTTACTAGCTTTGAAGTCGATGGACAAAGCAACCCAGCGGGTACCACAGTAGGGCTTGAAGGTGGCTCACTGGTCATCAATGAAGATGGCACTTATACCTTTACGCCCAGCGCTAACTGGAATGGCACTCTTCCTGTTATTACTTACACAACCAATACGGGTTCAGCGACCACCTTAACCATCGAAGTGACTCCCGTCGATGACCCAAGTGACCTCGCCAATGACAGCAACACCATTGATGAAGACACTGTCGCAACGGGTAACGTGCTCGATAACGATCTAGATGTTGATGATGCACTTAGCGTTGTCAGCTTTACCGTTGAGGGCAGCAATGCAGTCTATCAAGCGAATGAAAGCGTTGAGCTAGCTAGCGGAGTGCTAGAGCTTAATGCAAACGGTAGCTATACATTTACTCCTTTTGGAAACTGGAATGGTGAAGTCCCAGTAGTTACTTACATTACCAATACAGGCGAATCAGCAACCCTCACCATCACCGTTGAGCCGGTGAACGATGACTTTACCGATAACAATGAAGTCATTAATGTCAATGAAGACAGCGGTGCCAACACGGGTAATGTCATTGATGGCAGCAGTGTCGATGGTCCATTA
>JBAHZX010000047.1:0-34677 GCA_037132815.1 Shewanella sp. | reverse complement strand
TGAGTGAAATACCTAACAGTTCGGATGCTCGTTTGGCATCGTCATAGAAAAGTTCATAGAAGTCCCCCATACGGTAAAAAAGCAACATTTCAGGGTTTTCGGCTTTGAGCGTCAGGTATTGACGCATCATAGGTGTGTGTTTTTCTAAGTCTTGGATGTCGAATGAATTCATCTACAGCTCATTTTTCTATGACAATATTAACAGGCAGCTTGCTCCATCGGAGCAGCGTTGAAATATGACGCCAATATAACAATTTTTTGAGTGAGGTGCGCCTTTAAAGAATAAATAGTCAGATTGAATTTTCCTACGGCAAAATCTGCTTTAAATTGAGTGAATATGGCTAGAAAAAAATAATCATGATGAATACTTGATACTGTATGATTGTACAGTATACTAGTTTGAATATTGAGGCTCATGTTTGAACAAGATAATGTTTTTCTTGGCTCAAACAACTGAGTTGTCAGCAGTTTATGTCGGCGCAGTTGCCGTTAATTAGATGATGTGTGAAGAGGATATCGGAATGAAGGTTGATGCGAACAAAGAGAAAGCACTGAATGCCGTTTTAAGTCAGATTGAGAAACAGTTCGGTAAAGGATCAATCATGAAACTGGGCGAAAATCGCTCAATGGATGTCGAGACCATCTCTACGGGATCACTATCTTTAGATGTTGCGCTAGGTGCGGGTGGACTTCCTTTAGGGCGTATCATTGAGATTTATGGACCAGAAGCTTCTGGTAAGACAACACTGACGCTAGAGGTTATAGCTGCAGCACAACGCCAAGGTAGGGTATGTGCTTTCATTGATGCAGAGCATGCTTTAGACCCAATTTATGCGAGGAAATTAGGCGTCGATATCGATAACTTACTTTGTTCTCAGCCCGATACTGGTGAGCAAGCATTAGAGATTTGTGACGCTTTGACTCGTTCTGGAGCCGTCGATGTCATCGTTGTCGATTCGGTTGCAGCCTTGACGCCCAAAGCTGAGATCGAAGGCGAGATCGGTGATTCACATATGGGGCTAGCAGCCAGAATGATGAGTCAGGCGATGCGTAAACTAGCTGGCAACCTGAAACAAACCAATACCATGCTTATTTTCATTAATCAGCTCCGTATGAAGATAGGTGTCATGTTCGGTAACCCTGAAACCACAACCGGCGGTAATGCACTTAAGTTTTATGCTTCTGTTCGTCTTGATATTCGCCGTATTGGTGCAATCAAAGAGCGTGACGAGGTTATCGGTAATGAGACTCGTGTCAAGGTGGTTAAGAACAAGATTGCAGCACCATTTAGACAGGCAGAATTCCAAATTCTTTTCGGAAAAGGTATCAACCGTACGGGTGAATTAGTTGATCTTGGTGTGATACATAAATTAATTGAAAAAGCAGGTTCCTGGTACAGCTATAAAGGTAATAAAATTGGTCAGGGTCGTGCAAATGCGGGTAAGTACTTAATTGAACATCCTGAAACATCAAATGAAATTGAAACTACACTGCGTGGCATGTTACTTCAATCACCCGATGCAGCTGAGTCGACAGCAGGTGATGAGAATGTTGATACCGAAACAGGTGAAGTATTCTAGAGGTGTATTTAATCTCATGGGAGTGACTATAAGTCACTCGGCCCACTATCTCCGTTCTACCTTAGTCTGCAACCTGCACTTTGAAGTAGAACGGGAGTACAAGGTGGAGCTTGTGTCGTGTATTTTACATAAACAAGCGATAACGCATTAAAAATTGACAGTAAATGCAGCTCTGTGGGCTTATCTTCTTTTTATTTCACGTCATCCCCTCTCTAAAACCCTGGTTGTTATTCTGTAGACTGCTTATAATACGGCTTAAAATAGCGCGAGTGTGTTTTAAACAATAATGGTCGATTTGGTTAATTAATCGCCAACACAATGCTAATAATTTAAGTAATCTCAATTCAGGGTAATTTCATGTATCAAACCACTGCAGCGCTAAGAACGGCTTTCTTGGAATATTTCCGCAAAAATGGTCATCAGGTTGTGGACAGCAGTTCACTGGTACCTGTTAATGATCCCACTTTACTTTTTACCAATGCGGGTATGAACCAGTTCAAAGACGTATTTTTGGGTGAAGATAAGCGAAATTATACTCGTGCGACTTCGTCTCAACGTTGCGTACGTGCTGGCGGTAAACATAATGATCTGGACAACGTAGGCTATACTGCCCGTCATCATACTTTCTTTGAGATGTTAGGTAACTTCAGTTTTGGTGATTACTTTAAACGTGAAGCAATCACATTTGCATGGAACTTTCTCACACAAGAGTTAAACATTCCTAAAGAGCGTCTGTGTGTCACCATTTATGAGACTGATGATGAAGCCTATGATATTTGGACTAAAGAAATAGGTGTTTCGCCAAAAAATCTGATCCGCATTGGGGATAATAAAGGTGCTCCATATGCATCTGATAACTTCTGGCAAATGGGAGACACGGGTCCTTGTGGTCCATGCTCTGAGATTTTTTATGATCATGGTGATCACATTTGGGGCGGTCGTCCTGGTACTCCGGAAGAAGATGGAGACAGATTTATCGAGATCTGGAACATCGTCTTTATGCAATATAACCGACAGTCGAATGGTGATATGTTAGCGCTTCCTAAGCCTTCAGTTGATACGGGGATGGGAATTGAACGAATTGCGGCCATTATGCAGGGTGTTCAATCTAATTATGACATTGATATATTTTTGGCATTAATCAAGAAAACGGCTGAAATATTAGGTGTAACCGATTTAAAAAATAAATCATTAAGAGTTATCTCTGATCATATTCGTTCATGTGCCTTCCTTATTGCAGATGGTGTCATGCCATCCAATGAAGGTCGTGGTTATGTGCTTCGTCGTATTATCCGCCGCGCAGTCCGTCATGGTAATAAGTTAGGTGCGACAGATTGTTTTTTCTTTAAGTTAGTACCAACCTTAATCGAGGTTATGGGTGATGCGGCTACAGGCTTAGTAAAAACTCAAGAGATAGTCGTTAAATCATTGAAGGCCGAAGAAGAACAATTCGCCCGTACACTTGAGCGTGGTTTAGGTATTTTAGATGCAGCTCTTAATGAACTTAAAGGCTGTATTCTCGATGGTGAGACAGCGTTCAAGCTCTATGATACCTATGGTTTCCCTGTTGACTTGACGGCTGATGTTTGTCGTGAGCGTGACATCACGGTTGATGAAAAAGGTTTCGAATTGGCGATGTCAAAGCAAAGAAAACGTGCACAAGCGGCGGGTCAGTTCAATACCGATTACAATGACTCACTGAAGATAGACCAAGAGACAGAGTTTTCAGGTTATCAAGATCTCGTTTCGAGTGCCAAAATTACTGCCATCTATAAAGAAGGTGTATCGGTTAACG
Source organism: Shewanella sp. (assembly GCA_037132815.1). Lineage (GTDB taxonomy): Bacteria > Pseudomonadota > Gammaproteobacteria > Enterobacterales > Shewanellaceae > Shewanella. The sequence continues at coordinate 31,302 of JBAHZX010000047.1, read as the reverse complement.
AGATAAACGTTGGCGAAAATGCCATTATTATCCTTAATTCTTCACCTTTTTACGCTGAGTCTGGTGGTCAATGTGGTGATAGTGGTACGTTAAGTAAGAATGGTGTCGAGTTTATCGTTAAGGATACTCAGAAGTACGGTCAAGCCGCTGGTCATCTTGGTGCCTTAAAGGTGGGGAGCTTAGCTGTTGGACAATCCTTAGTGACAAGTGTCGATAAAATGCTTCGTCAACGCACCGAGCTTAACCATTCCGTTACTCACCTGCTTCATGCGGCACTACGTCAATTACTAGGTACTCATGTGGGTCAGAAAGGTTCTTTGGTTGATCCGGACCGTTTGCGTTTCGATTTCTCACACTTCGAAAAATTTAAGCCCGAAGAGTTACTAGCCGTTGAGGATTTAGTGAATACACACATTCGTCGTAATCATGAATTAACGGCACAAGTTATGAGTATCGATGCGGCAAAAGACAAGGGAGCTATGGCTCTGTTCGGCGAGAAATATGCAGATGAAGTTCGTGTGATCACTATGGGAGATTTCTCAATCGAACTCTGTGGTGGTACCCATGTGAGACGAACTGGAGATATCGGCTTGTTTAAGATCACATCCGAAAGTGGTATTGCTGCAGGTATACGTCGTATTGAAGCTGTAACTGGCGCTGCTGCAATGGCTTATGTCGTTGCTCAGCAAGCCGAGCTTGATCAAGTCGCTCAATTACTCAAGGCTGATAGAGGCTCTGTTGTGACTAAGCTAAAGCTGCAATTGGATCGCACTAAACAGCTTGAGAAAGAGTTATCTCAGCTAAAGGATAAACTTGCGGCTGCAACCAGTGCAGACTTAGTTGGTGAGGCTCAAGAGGTAAATGGCATCAAAGTTTTAATTAAGAGGCTTGATGGCGTCGAGCCTAGTGCATTAAGAGGTTTGCAGGATGAATTAAAGCAAAAGCTAGGATCAGCAATTGTAGTATTGGGGATCGCAGGAGATGCTAAAGTTAACTTGATTGTGGGTGTGACGAAAGATCTGACTTCTAAAGTGAAGGCCGGTGAATTGGTTGCTCATATCGCAGCTCAAGTCGGTGGTAAGGGTGGTGGCCGCCCTGATATGGCCCAGGCAGGCGGGAGCCAGCCTGAGAATTTAGATACCGCTCTGGCTCAGGTACTATCTTGGTTAACTGAGCGCTTGGGCTAAGTGAAATTCTTAGCAACCAAGGGGGAAAATAATAATGATTGTAACGGTATCTAAAAAGTCGCTGAAAGCCGTATTGGCAGCAAACAAACCAAGTGACAGTCTCTATTTATTGTGAATGATGTTTAGTTGTTATAGGGCGTTGTTAAATCGGGTGGTTGGTTGTTAATGCGTTCCTCTTTTTTAATCTCGGTGGGTTTATAATATAGTGCTATTTATCACCACTTTAGAATTAGATCACGCTTTAAACTTAAAATAAGGTGAATTTAGGTGATTTTTTATACTCGAGTACTATTAATTTGTACTAAGCTAACTTCATATTAAGTATATAATGGAATAGAATCGTATAAAGCTAAATTTGGAATTATTAAGGAGTAAATAAATGCTGATATTGACTCGTCGTGTTGGTGAAACACTGATGATTGGTGATGAAGTAACTGTCACTGTTTTAGGTGTTAAGGGAAATCAAGTGCGAATTGGTGTCAATGCACCTAAAGAAGTCTCTGTGCATCGTGAAGAAATCTACCAGCGTATTCAATCTGAAAAATCAGATAATGCGTCTGAAAGTGGAAATTTTTAGACTTAAGTGCTTAACATGTATTTATTGAAATAAAAAAAGCCAATTTTTAATTGGTTTTTTTATTATTTATTATTTAATTCTTCTATCCATAGAATAAATTGCAGGGAAGTGATCCGGTTTTTTATTACAAAAATACGATAATTTGTACCGAGTTTGATTGATATCTGACTAATCTGTTTAAAAACAGGCCAAATAGAAATCCTTTCTAAAAAATGGTTTGACTTATTTTCGTCAAACAGTAATATGTGCGCCAAGAAACGGAGAGGTGGCCGAGTGGCCGAAGGCGCTCCCCTGCTAAGGGAGTATGGGCTTTAAATCCCATCGAGGGTTCGAATCCCTCCCTCTCCGCCATTTCTTATTTTCAAATACGTTGCGGATGTAGCTCAGCTGGATAGAGTACCTGGCTACGAACCAGGCGGTCGGAGGTTCGACTCCTCCCATCCGCACCATATTTCATTATATTAGTTATTTATCGAAAGTTAACTGAAAATATTGTTAACTTATGTAGATAATATCAGTGATAATATTTACGCTCATAGCTCAGTGATAAAGAGCACTTGGCTACGAACTAAGCACTAATTTTTTAATCCTCCCTTGTATACCATGCCTTAATAAATCATCTCTGTGAGATAGTTGAAGGAACTCTTCTGCTAAGTGAGTATGGGCTTTAAATCACATCGTGGGTTCGAATTCCCCCCCCTATCTGCTATTACAAATAAGCCCGTAGGTACTGCCTATGGTTTTTTATGTCTACTATTTTCCCTCTGGGATCACTCTATTTTGAACTTTAGTTGAAAAAATGCATTAGTTATCACGTTAGTTTATTTACCTATTTTCACTAAATTCATTTCCGATCATGACCTCATATTTTAAATTATGTCTTTATTTGATGCTTTTATTGATGAAAGCATAAAATAAAGCTAGTTTTACTGATGAATTCTTATCTTGGCATGTTTTTTTTGTTAATATTGGTATGACCAATTTACAAGTGTCTCGATGTTTTGTTATAAATTGGTTATGGTTTCTAGATAAATCCATTAATGTTTCTTTAAAGGGTTCTACTCTTCGCTTCATTATCGATAAAAAGCTATGAAGTGAGTAAATAACCGTGATTGCTATGTTTGTATTCAGTTTTAAATTTTTGAATGCGATGGTACGCAACACTAGGTCACTTATGTTAAAGCTGAGGATGATATGGACTCGATACCTGAACAAATTATGCAAGCCGTAGGCATCATGTTCTTAGGCATGGGACTGGTCTTTGTATTTCTAACCCTACTCATTTTATGCATTAGATTGGTGGCGATAAAATTTGCCCCTTTGTCTAAAAAGCAAGAAACAAAGACTGCAATAGATGAAAGTACTCAGCTAGGAAGGGTGGATCCAAAGATTGTCGCGGTGATCACTTCGGCTATTTATCAATATCGTGTAAAAGCATAATAATATTAGTAGGGAATTTTAATGAACAACCCACTTGCATTAACTGATGTAGCCTTAAGAGATGCACATCAATCCATTCTCGCTACACGTCTTCGTCTCGAAGATATGCTACCCATTGCATCCAAACTTGATAAGGTCGGTTTTTGGTCTCTGGAGTCATGGGGCGGTGCGACTTTTGATTCCTGTATCCGTTACCTTGGCGAAGATCCGTGGGAGCGATTGCGTGAGTTAAAGAAGGCAATGCCAAATACACCTCAGCAAATGTTGTTAAGGGGGCAAAATTTACTGGGCTATCGTCATTATGCCGATGATTTAGTATATAAGTTTATTGAGAGAGCTCATACCAACGGCGTCGATGTGTTTCGAATTTTCGATGCCATGAATGACGTACGTAATTTGCAAACATCGGTTAAGGCTGTAGTCGAAGTCGGCGGACATGCTCAGGGAACAATCTCCTATACCACAAGCCCAGTGCATAGCTTAGACACTTGGGTTGACATGGCTAAGCGCCTCGAAGACATGGGTTGCCATTCACTGTGTATTAAAGACATGGCTGGCCTGTTAAAGCCTTACGATGCATTTGATTTAATTAGTCAAATAAAATCTCAGACAGATCTACTGGTCTCAATGCATTGTCATGCTACAACTGGACTCAGTACCGCAACTTATCTTAAAGCCATTGAAGCCGGAATTGATGTTCTTGACACCGCTCCGTCCTCCATGAGTCAGACTTATGGTCATAGCGCTACCGAAACCTTAGTTGCCATGTTAGAGGGGACTGACAGGGCTACGGGATACGATATGGCTTTGTTAGAAGAGATTGCAGCCTACTTCAGAGTCATACGTAAGAAATATGCACAATTTGAAGGGGAGCTAAAAGGTATAGATTCTCGCATCCTCAGAGCTCAAGTGCCTGGTGGTATGCTCACGAACATGGAGAGCCAGCTCAAAGAGCAGGGCGCTGCCGATAAGTTAGATCAAGTGCTCGAGGAAATCCCAAGAGTCAGGCAAGATCTTGGCTATTTGCCATTAGTTACACCTACCTCGCAAATTGTCGGTACTCAAGCAGTTATCAATATTTTGACGGGTGAGCGTTATAAGTCGATGACGAAAGAAACTGAAGGTGTGTTAAAGGGGGAGTATGGTATCACACCTGCGCCGGTTAACATGGAGCTACAAGCCCGTGTGCTTAATGGGAGTGAAGCGATAACTTGCCGCCCTGCTGATTTATTAAAGCCTGAACTTGATAAGTTAACTCAGGAGTTGAAACACAAGGCAGAAACAGATGACCTTGAACTCGCAGATGAGTTGGTTGATGATGTGCTTATTTACGCTTTATTTCCGCAAATTGGTCTCAAGTTTATCAAAAATCGTAATAATCCAGCTGCATTCGAGCCCAAGCCGAATGCTGCTCAAGCGGCTGTGGTTAGTGCCCCTGTTGAAGAACGAGGAACTGAGACTTATACGGTAAATGTTCAAGGCCAAAATTATGTCGTTGAGGTCTCTTCGGGAGGGGATATCAGTCAGATCGTTTCTAATGAAAGTGTAGTGCCTTCCGTGGCACCCAATTTGCTTCAATCAGCTCCTCAAGTTACAACACAGATCAAGCTTGAGATGAGTGCGCCTTTGTCCGGCAATATCTTTAAAGTGAATGTTGTAGTGGGTGATACGGTTCGAGAAGGAGATGTTGTCATGATCTTGGAAGCGATGAAGATGGAAACAGAAATCCGCGCAGAAGTCGCCGGGGTGATCTGTAAGGTATGGGTCAAAGAGGGTGATTCTGTCGTCGTCGGTCATCAGTTACTCGACATAGCCTAGGAGTTTGAATGGAAGGATTAATTGCTTTTTGGGCCGGTTCGGGAATTGTTAATTTTACCGGTGGCCAAGTTTTGATGATGGCTGTCGGTGCCTTGTTGCTTTACTTGGCGGTAGTTAAAGGATTTGAGCCCTTGTTATTACTACCAATAGGTTTTGGGGCTATCTTGGCCAATATACCTAATGGTGGCTTCACTGACGAAGGTGGGTTACTTTTTCTTGCTTATCAGGTAGGTATCGAAACCGGTGTATTTCCTCTGCTTATTTTTATGGGTGTTGGGGCATTAACCGATTTTGGCGCCTTGATTGCTAACCCTAAGATGCTATTGCTGGGGGCTGCGGCTCAGTTCGGAATTTTTGCAACCTTAATTGGTGCAATAGCGCTTAATTGGGTTCCAGGTTTCGAATTCACCATGAAAGATGCAGGAGCCATCGCAATCATCGGAGGTGCAGATGGTCCCACCGCCATCTTCTTAGCTTCTAAACTCGCCCCAGAACTCTTAGGAGCCATTGCGGTTGCAGCATACTCTTATATGGCTTTGGTTCCTCTGATCCAGCCACCTATCATGAGGTTGTTAACCACTGAATCAGAACGTCAGATAAAGATGGATCAACTGCGTGAAGTCAGTAAGAAAGAGAAGATCATCTTTCCTCTGATGGTACTGGGGTTAACTATTTTGTTCTTGCCAGCTGCGACGCCTCTGGTGGGCATGTTTTGTCTGGGCAATCTGATGCGAGAATCCGGTGTGGTTGATAGATTGTCGAACACAGCTCAGAATGAGCTTATTAATATTGTCACCATCTTCCTTGGTTTGGCCGTCGGCTCTAAGTTATCTGCCGATAAGTTCCTTCAACTTGAAACTTTAGGGATTTTAGTTCTAGGTGCCATAGCCTTCGCCATAGGTACGGCAACAGGAATCTTGATGGCCAAGTTAATGAATAAATTATCAGGAGGCAAAATTAATCCGCTTATTGGTGCCGCTGGAGTATCTGCGGTGCCAATGGCTGCGAGAGTGGTCAATAAGGTGGGGTTAGAAGCTAATCATCATAATTATCTATTGATGCATGCTATGGGGCCTAATGTGGCTGGTGTACTAGGTTCAGCCGTTGCTGCGGGGGTATTGATAGCTGTACTCGGTTAATAATCATACCACTATAGTTCGAACCCCATTTCTGTGGATTAGTCGCTATTTTCAATTCTTACTGAAATCGTGCATCTTGAGGTAGAACGGGTATAAGCTCTGGATCCCATTCATCTTGAATTAGGCGAGTTTAGCACCTTAATTTAATCTGTATTGATTTAGATCAACACTCCTCTAAGGTATTTAAGGTTTGATAAAGGTGATCTAAGTCACGGCGGCAGTGATTAAGTTACTCAGAATGATAACCGGACGGCACCAAGATGTCGTAAAACAGTAAGAGGCGTACCCATGAATTTAAACCCATCAGTGTTATTACCTGACTGCTATACAGACTTGTGCATCAACGGTAAGTGGTTTCATTATGATCATGGAGAAACGGCGGTGTTTATGCTTAACGGCAGCAATCCTCTATCATTTGAATTAGAGTCTATGCCTACAACCGAAGGTGAATTAGAGATGCACTTAACTTGTATCTCAGAAAAATTGCTCAATGATTAAAAGGCCAATAGCCACCCTATAGAATAAAAATAAAGCTACTGTCTCAGAGAGTTAAGCGACTTTATTTATAATACATTAGTCAGCGATTATGTGGCTCTAACCACAGCACTTCTTATATTTCTTACCGCTATTACAGGGGCAAGGATCATTTCTGTTGGGGGGCTTCTTGACCCGAGTTGTGATGGGTCTGCTTAAAATGCCATCTAGCTCGACAATATTTTCAACGGTATCGGCATTTACGTCAATACTTGCTATTAGCCCATGCTGCTTAAGAATGGCCTCTATCTCTGATTTACGTTGATCTGAAACTACTGATAAAGTCAGTGGATGTAGGCTGGTGCCAGATTTTTGGGTGCGTTTAGTGTTAAACCCATAGCTTTCGTGCTTAGGCTTTGGCGTTTTACGCCCCTTGAAGAAAAACTTATCTGACATGATTTGTTCCAGAGTTAACGATAAAGCAGATTTGTGGGTGCTTATACTATAAACACGGCAGCATTTCCAATTAATCCCTACTCTAATACGTGATGGCTTGTATGTAGGAGTCGAAAAATTCAAATTCAAGCAACAATACGATGGCTGTAAAACTAATCATTATCTACGTATATTTTGCTCGGCAGTAACCCAGAGTAATAGCCCCAGCGAGAGAATAACTGTTGCGCAAATAGCGATGATATAGACAAAACCTTTCTTTCCTTGTTTAATTGGCACACCGTTGAAATGCAAAAAAATTGTCCATAGGAGACAAAGGAGAATAGGGAGTAGAAAGACTTTTGCCATTGCGTATCCTTTGGTGTTACTCGTCGGGTTCAAAGATGAGATAAGTATAATACTATATAACTGATTTTGAATCAGACTATTAAAAACAAGCCGCAGTAGCGGCTTGTTTTTAATCGATGCTCAATTGGGCTAATTCGTTGCTTGCTTTAAAGCGTCATCATCTTTGGCGTAGAACTGCTTTTCATCTAATTGACCTTCTGACTTACCAATGACCACTGCTGTCATCATATCGCCAGTGACATTTGTACTGGTTCGAATCATATCGATAATACGATCTATGGCAGCGATGAAGGCGATGCCTTCTAAAGGTAAACCTACGGCACCCAGAGTCACTGATAACATCACCATGGCACTTCCAGGTACACCTGCGGTGCCAACAGAGGCAACCGTCGCAGTCACTGCGATAAGCATATAATCTGTCATATCCAGTGGAATACCATAGATTTGGGCGATAAATATAGCCGAAATTGCTGGATAAATACCGCCACAGCCATCCATGTTCATGGTCGCACCAAGGGGCAATACGAAGGAGGCATAGTGTTTCGATACACCCATTGACTCAGTACAGCGTGTACTGGCCGGTAGCGTACCGAAACTAGAAGCTGTAGTAAATGCAACAATCTGGGCTGGTATGGCTTTACGGAAAAACTGGATAGGACTCAGTTTAGCGACAAATTTAACCAAGCCACCATAGACGAAGATGATATGGATAAAGGCCGCGATATAGATGGCTGCGATAAACTTCCCTAAGGGCAACAGAGTAGACAGGCCATATTCTCCTACGACCCATGCCATCAAGCCAAAGACACCGATAGGAGTTAATTGAAGGACCATTCGGGTCAGTTGGAACATGACTTCTGCACCCGCTTCGAAAGTGCGCTTCAATGGCTCTGCCTTCTCACCCACCTTGTTGATGGCAATGCCTATTAATGCTGCAAATATGATAATTTGCAGCACCTTACCTTCTGCCAATGAGGCAAATGGGTTGACTGGTATCATATCCAGAAAGACTTGTGCAAAGCCGGGAATATTACGCTCTCTCACTTCTGTGGTGACCAGATCCATGCTGCCACCCATGTCGATAAGCGAGCCTACGGTTAAGCCGATTAGAGAGGCTAGAGTTCCAGTAAGCATGAACATTGCTAATGTTTTAAAGCTTAAGCGCTTTAAGCTCACTTGTGAGCCTAATGCTGTGATGCTAACAACGATGGCACAGAATACTAAAGGTGCTACTAACATTTTAATAGCACTGATAAAAAGGTCGCCTAAGGGTTTAAGTACAGTAGCTGACTCGCCAAAAATCACGCCTATCATTGCTCCTAAAAAAAAGCCTGCTAAGACTTTTTGCCAGAAGGGGATCTGTTTAATGGTTTTCCACATTATGTTATTCCAAATTATTTATTATTATTATTAAGGTTCAAAAGCATCTAAACACTAGCCAAGCTTTTTTAAGAATAAAATTGGCTTAGACTACTATCCGATGCTGCATTGTATAGACAGATTGACTTACAAAACAAACTAATTTCATTATGACTTATTGTCATGGTTAAGTTTGTTTTAATAACTTTTAAGGTTAACACTTGAGTAACATGGTTTTTTTATTTTGGTTTATTACTAAAAATGACATTTTTTATTAGGTAACTATTTATGACAGAGTTATGGTTGATGTTTAGTGCGGCGTTTCTTGCTGCAACCTTGTTACCGGGTGGGTCAGAAGTTTTACTGGTGGCATTACTAAATGATGACAGTGCTAACTGGTTGGCTTTAGTCATTCTTGCCAGTGTGGGCAATACACTAGGATCGATAACCAGCTATTACCTTGGGACTTTAAGTCGTTTCGCCTGCAGTCCAGAGAATATGGCTAAAGGAAAGTACAAGCGTGCTATTGGCCTCATCGAAAAATATGGATATTGGGCCTTATTGTTAGCTTGGACACCGATAATGGGTGATTTATTGTGTTTATTGGCTGGGTGGATGAAACTTCCCTTACTCAGATCGAGTCTGATGATGTTAATAGGCAAAAGTGTGCGTTATTGTTTAGTCGCCAGTTTTACTCTGCACTGGCTGTAAATGGGTTTATCTGAGTGAATCATCTAGGTTGAGTTTGATGGTTTAAATGGTGGTGAACAGCCAAAAGTGTATATTGTTGATTTGGTTGTTGGGGTTTAATATAACTTCAGTTAATTTGATTTTAAGGATTTTAAATTGAAAAAATGGATAATAGCTGCAGCCATTTCTGCTGCCTTAGTGGGGTGTGCTACTCAGGAGCCATCAGTCAACCTTCCTAATGGAGTGACACTGTTAGAAACCGTTAAGGTTGCTGAGTCAGAGATTGGTATCCCTTATACTAAGTATCAGCTTGCTAATGGGCTCACTGTCATACTTCATCTGGATGACTCAGATCCTTTAGTCCACGTTGATGTGACCTATCATGTGGGCTCTGCCAGAGAAGTTGAGGGCCGTTCTGGTTTTGCTCACTTATTTGAGCACATGATGTTTCAGGGTTCACAACATGTCGGAGACGAACAGCATTTTAAAACGGTCACCGAAGCAGGTGGTACGCTTAATGGCACCACCAATACTGACAGAACAAACTATTTTGAAACGGTGCCGAGTAACCAGCTAGAGAAGATGCTTTGGCTTGAGTCTGATCGTATGGGATTCTTCTTGCCCGCCCTGACGGAAGAAAAGTTTGAAGTTCAGCGTGAGACCGTTAAGAACGAGAGAGCACAACGCATCGATAACCAGCCCTACGGACGTATGGGTGAGAGGTTTAATCAAGCCTTCTACCCTCAAGGTCATCAGTATTCCTGGCCTGTCATAGGTTGGCCTGATGATCTAGAACGCGCCAATCTCAGTGATGTGAAGGACTTCTTTCTGCGCTGGTATGGTCCTAATAATGCCACTCTAACGATAGGTGGCGATTTCGATGAGTTTCAGACTTTAGCTTGGGTTAACAAGTATTTTGGTGAGATCCCATCGGGTCCAGCTGTCAAAGCAGATGAGAGGCATTTAGTGACCTTAGATAAGACTCGCTATATCTCAATGGAGGACAAAATTCACCTCCCTCTGCTGAGCATTGCTTTTCCAACTGTTTACGCGCGTCATCAAGATGAGGCTGCCCTCGATCTGTTGTCCAATATTTTAGGGGGTGGCAAGACCTCAATTTTCTACAAGAATCTGGTTAAAGATGGCTTTGCGGTTCAGGCAGGGGTGAATCACCCTTGTCAGGAGTTGGCATGTCAGTTTTCCATGTACGCTTTAGCTAATCCAGCCAAAGGAGGTCATTTAGCCGATATCAAAAAGAGAATGCTGGAGTCTATAGCCGAATTTGAGCAGCGCGGCGTGACCGATGACGACTTAGAGAAGGTCAAAGTACAGTTTGAATCCGGGACTATTTTTGGCTTGCAAAGTGTATCGGGCAAAGTTTCTACCTTGGCTTTAAACCAGACATTTTTCGATAACCCCGATATGATTTCATCGGATCTTAAGCGCTATGCTAGCGTGACTAAGGCCGATGTGATGCGGGTATTCGACAAATATATTAAGAACAAACCTATGGTGGTGATGAGTGTGGTTCCTGAGGGACAAAAGCAGCTTATTGCTCATGAAGATACTTTCACGCCCCCAGCGCTCATTGTATCCAACACCGCGGTAGAAGGGGTGACTGATTATAAACAGATTATTTCGGCTTTCGATCGTACCATAATGCCAGCTGCGGGACCTGCACCCGTTCTTACCGTTCCCCAACTGTGGATTAAAAAATTGGCCAACAATATCCAGGTGATGGGCACAGAGACTGAGGAGACGCCCACGGTTGAGCTTATTATCTATCTTAATGGCGGCCATAGATTAGTGCCGGTAGAGGAAGCTGGGCTTGCAGGCTTAACCGCTGCCATGCTCAATGAATCGAGTATGAAACGCAGCTCAGAAGAGCTTGCGCAAGCATTAGAGATGCTAGGCAGTAGCGTCACCATAGGTTCCAGTACTTATCAGAGTTATGTAAAAATTTCGAGTCTGAGTTCGCGTTTCGATGAGACGCTTGCAATAGCTAAGGAGCGATTATTTGAGCCTGCATTCAAGTCTGAAGATTTTGATCGACTCAAACAGCAGCAACTTCAGAGCTTGCAGCATATGATGTCGGATCCTAATTTTTTGGCGAGTACAGCCTTCAGTGGTTTGATGTATGGCAGTGATAGCCCTTTGGGGGTGAGCAGTAGTGGCACTTTAGCGTCAGTTTCATCACTGACATTAGATGATGTTAAAAGCTTTTATAAAAAGCAGTATCGAGCTGGTAATGCACAAATTATTGTGGTGAGTAATTTGAATGAATCTGAAATCATGAGCAAATTATCAGGCTTTAGTCATTGGAAAGGTGAAGCTACATCTCTGCCTAAATTGGCTGATCTACCTCAACTCCAAGGGGGGACAATCTATATTTTAGATAAGCCTGGTGCCGCTCAATCTGTGATTAAAATGGGTAAGCGTGCGCTGCCTTATGATGCAACGGGAGAGTACTTTAAATCATATCTGATGAATTATCCCTTAGGTGGTGCCTTCAATAGCCGTATAAATCTTAACTTACGTGAAGATAAAGGTTATACCTATGGTGCCCGTAGTTACTTTGCAGGTGGCATTGAACTGGGGATTTATGGAGCCCAAGCAAGCGTGAGAACAGATGTGACATCTCTGGCACTGTTGGAATTTTTTAAGGAGATTAAACACTACGGCCAATCAGGAATGACAGATGAAGAGTTGGAATTTATGCGGGCATCTATTTCTCAAAGTAGTGCATTGGACTATGAGACACCCTATCAAAAAGCAGGCTTTATGCGCCGCATACAGCGCTACCAACTCGATGCTGACTTTATCGAGCAACAGACCGAGATCACCAATTCAATTACCAAGGATGAGTTGAATAAGCTGGCAAAAAAACAGTTAGTACTCGATAATATGGTGGTGTTGATCGTGGGTGATAAGGCCTCGATCGAGGCGGATATTAAAGCTCTAGGTTATCCAGTGGAAGATTTAGAGTTGTAATTGCCAAATTAGGCCATATATCTAGTGGTGATAAGCGGCGGTATTCGTTTAAGCGGATGCCGCCGCTTCATGGCTCAGAGAAGATGACTTTCCTGAGAGAGCTAGGTGTTGTCGATTGTGAGAATGAAATAAGATGCACACTTGATGGGTCAGATCCTGACAAGCCTAAATGATGACAAAATTAGAGAATAAAATATTGAACTCTTTCAATACATTGATCGAACAGCTCTCTGACTCTGAGGGGCGTGCAGCATTACAAGGAATGCAACGTGGTATTGAACGCGAAGCATTAAGAGTCAGTGATTCAGGACATCTTGCGACAGATCCCCACCCTAAAAAACTGGGCTCCGCGCTCACTCACTCTAGAATAACCACAGATTATAGTGAATCTCTGCTCGAATTCATCACACCAGTTTTCAATGATATTGATGACTTACTTGAAGATTTGACCTATACCCACGCTTTCACAGTGAAAAATTTGCATCAACAAGTTCTATGGCCTGTGAGTATGCCCTGCTTTGTCGGTGATGTGAGTGACATCCCTATTGCAGAATATGGTAGCTCAAATTCAGGACAGATGAAGCGCTTATATCGTAAGGGACTAACCTATCGATACGGTGCTCAGATGCAGATTATCTCAGGAGTTCATTTTAACTTCTCAGTATCCCAGCTGCTTTGGGACAAATTGTACCTTTTAAGTGACCAACAGGGTTCCAAAACTGATTTTATTTCTGAGTCTTATTTAGGACTAATTCGTAACTATCGACGCATGGTGTGGGTGTTACCTTATCTTTTTGGTGCATCTCCAGCTCTGTGTCGTTCGTTCATTAAAGATCAGCAAACTAATATAGAGTTTAAAAAAATGGGCAAGGGGACACTGTATCTTCCTTATGCTACCTCTTTGAGAATGAGTGACCTTGGTTACACCAACAAGGAGCAAGATAACTTAAGCATCAGCTATGATTCTCTGGATAAGTTTCTTGAAGGGATGCAAAACGCCATCAAAATGCCTTCGTCTAACTTTGAGAAAATTGGGGTTAAAGTCGATGGAGAGTTCAGGCAGCTCAATGCCAATGTGCTGCAGATAGAAAATGAATATTATTCGCCAATCCGGGCTAAGCGAGTTGCACTCGATGGCGAAAAACCTTCGCAGGCATTGGCTCGAGCAGGAGTTGAATATATCGAAGTACGGGCTCTGGATGTCAATCCATATAGCGCGATAGGGATAGAAGCATCTCAGGTGCGCTTCTTAGATATGTTCCTTCTCTATTGTTTGTTAAGTGATTCACCCTTATCGAGAGAGGATGAGGAAGCCGAAATATCGGTTAACTTAAACCGAGTCATTCTAGAAGGGCGTAAGCCAGGTCTGGAGCTAAGCAATCATGGACAAGCGGTTCTCCTCACAGATTGGATGAAGCAGGTATTTTCATCTTTAAGCTCGATTGCCGAGCTGTTGGACAGTGAGGGTGAACATCATTATCGTCAAGCATTAGATACTTGGTTCCCCACGATCGATAATCCAGATTTAACCCTTTCAGGAAGAGTCATGTCGCACTTGTTGCACAGCCAGGTAGATCATGGTGTCTGGGTTAATAGTTTAGCTAAACAGTACCACAAAACCTTGAGTGAATATCCTCTGCCTGAGCAAGTTACTACTCGATACCGGCAAGCAGCCTTAGACTCCCTTTCCAAGCAAGCTAAGATGGAAGCTGAGTCTAGCCAAAGTTTTGAGGCATTTTTGAAAGATTATTTCCGAGATTAAATTTTTCGTTAAGAGTGAAAATGTGAAACCATTACTTGTTATTTTTTCCGTGTTGATGCTTCTCTGTAGCTGTGCTTCGCAGCCTGATGATGGTCTGAGGTGTGGTATCGTCTCAGGTTATCTCGATCCTAAACCGAGCCAAGGTCTTTATAGAGCCATTGTCACTCACTTAGATGGCAAACCTGTTATCTCTAAACCCAATTACTGGCTTTCAACCGGTGAACATACCTTTACCTTTGCCGAATTGATCAATGCACCCTCTCTAAAGGTGAAATTAGCGGCCAGAACGCCTAAAGACTTAGTGATCAAGGTCGAAGCTAACCGCAGATATCATTTTGCGGCTAAATTTAATACCGATAAACGTTATCGTGGTAATGACTCAGGCTTTTGGCAGCCAGTGATCTGGCTTGAAGAAGGGCAAGAATGTGAATTACCAATAAAGTCATCGGTAACAAACGGTTAATACCGACGATTTTTGAATAAGGATAATTGCTTCTTAAACCTAAGAATGTGACACTGATGTTTTGATTAGTTTCGCGACTGATACAGTCTAGTTTGTATGACATATGGTATCTGTATTTATGAAATGTTTTTCGGTTTTAACCACAGCTTTTTTGGCAATATTACTCTCTGGTTGTGCTACGGCTCCTCCGGAAAACCCTGAAAATTTATGCTCCATCTATCTGGAAAATCGCGACTGGTATAGTGCAGCACAGAAAACTCAAGAAAAATGGGGTGTGCCAGTTCATGTGCCTCTTGCCATGATGTATCAAGAGAGCTCCTTTAAACACAACGCTGCCCCTCCGATGGAATATTTTCTCGGCTTCATTCCTATCGGGCGTGCTAGTGACGCCTATGGTTATGCTCAGGCTAAAACCATGACATGGGATGATTATGTTAAGGAAACGGGCAACTCATGGTCCAGTCGCAGTAATTTCGATGATGCCATGGATTTTATGGGGTGGTTTATCTATAAAACCCATAAAATTAACGGCGTTTCTAAGTGGGATGCCAAAAATCAATACCTGAATTATCACGAAGGGTGGGGGGGCTATAAGCGAAAAACTTATAATCAGAAAGCTTGGTTGATCAAAGTGGCAAACAAGGTTGATGCCCGATCTAAGCGCTACGCTGTCCAGTATAAGACCTGCAAAGAAGATCTCGACTCTTCCTGGTTATGGCGTCTATTTTTTGGGTAAGACAGTTGCAGAACCCATACATTGGCATTATGCCGCCATAGCTTGGAAAATATAGTCTGACAAATTTAACTCATAGTTTGAAGGTCGCTCCTTCACTGTTACTTAGCTAACATGGGATGTCTTATTATGAGTTATATTGTGATTTCGTCCACTCTGTATTCATCGCCTTTCTCATAGATTAATCTATAGATATCACCCGACTCTAATGATCTTAATTGCTGATTATTCATCACTGCTGGCGATTAAATTATTAACCGCTTTTGATATTAGGTCTTTTTTCATTTTAGTACGTGCAACAGGCTGTTTAAACCAGAAGCTCATCGGCTGCTCAAAGCCAATACCGTGCATATAATTGTAAATCGCCTTACGAAGCCCTTCGCCAAGCATTTCATGATCCTCGCCAGTTGGGTCGGTGAAGTCCACATCGTTTTCAGCGAATAAGATTTCAGGGCGCTTAGCAAGCGTGATGCCAAACTTCTCAGGGTTCATGCCAATAGGACTGTGAACCGTGGCTACAAAACGGTGCCAGTAGGCGGACTGGAAACAACCTTGCTCCATCATCTGACGTACCATTTCCAGAGAATCGATGGTTTCTTGCTCAGTTTGTGTTGGGAAACCATACATCAGATAAGCATGAACCAATATACCTGCATCACTGAAGGCCTTGGTTACGTGGCTGACTCGTTCAACACTCACGCCTTTTTTCATCAGTTTCAATAGACGATCTGACGCTACTTCAAGACCGCCGCTAACAGCGATACAACCTGAATTTGCCAGCAACTGGCAACGCGCTTGACTAAACGTTCTCTCAAAACGGATATTGCCCCACCAGCTGATCACTACGCCGCGTTCAATTAGCCGTTTTGCTAGGGTAAACAAAACCTTTGGCGGCAGTGCTTCATCGACAAAATGGAAACCTGTCTCTCCTGTTTCTTCGATGAGTTGTTCGATTCTATCTATCAGAATATCAGCTCCAGCGGTATCGTAGCGGTCGATATAATCCAGACTGACATCGCAAAAGCTGCATTTACGCCAGTAACAGCCATGAGCGATGGTGAGTTTATTCCAGCGTCCATCGCTCCAAATGCGGTGCATTGGATTAAGCATTTCGCATAAAGACAGGTATTCCCCCAATGGTAGGCCATCATATATCGGTGCACCGACATCAGTTTGTGGGATATCATGGAGTTTTGCATTTTCATTAAAGTGTACGTACGGTTGGCCATTTTCATCCTCTGCAAGAAAATAGGTTCGCACTAGATCGTCTATCTCACGTTGTCCTTCAAAGTATTCTAGCAGCGTTATAAAAGGACGTTCGCCGTCGTCCAGACAGATAAAATCGACAAACTCAAACACTCTAGGGTCCTTCAGCGCACGCAGTTCGGTATTAATAAAACCACCGCCCATTATGATGGGAGTATCAGGATTGATGGCTTTACAGGTTTGCGCAATACGTAAGGCTCCTAGCATATTGCCTGGGAAAGGGACGGTTAACGCAATTACGCTAGGCTGAGTCTCTTCCAGATACTGCTCGATCAATTGTTCTAAAATTTCCGAGCTGAAACTAGGTTCGTCCATCAGGGTATTGTAGAGGTTGTCAAAGCTTGGGTTAGCCGCGGCTAATTGCTCGCCATAACGGCTCACTTCAAAGTGTGGGTCAACGCCCTGAGTAATGACCGTAGACAGATCATTAATAAACAAGGTGGCTAGATATTTGGCTTTATCTTGTACGCCTAGATTACCAAAGGCCGCTTGCAACACATCACCAGATACCGCTTCCATCTGTTCAATAGTGTCAAACGCCGGGCCTTCTGGTAAAAAACGACGGGAGTTAATACGCAATGCAAGGCTTGGATCTTTGGCCTGCAAAAAGCGAATAGCAGGCTCAACTGTCAGGTGGTAACGGTCAAACTCAGCCAGAAAATTAAAGATCACATCAGGCAGCTCATCATCTCCAAAGTGCTCGAAGTTTTTTTCCACATGCTGACGAATAATCTCCAGCGCAGGCGCTGTCATCATTTCTAGGAAAAGCTCAATAGCAGGATCTCGCTGAACCGCCTCATAGCCTCGAGAGCGTAAAAAACCAGTTAAATACGCTGTTGCCGGATAGGGCGTATTTAGCTGGGTCATAGGTGGAGTCATTAGAAGAACGGTCATAGCCTGCCTTTAAATAGTAAAATCTAGGGTCTATTGACCTTTCATAGTTGTTTTTGCAGCAAGTTGTTGATTTTTGTGCATGGCAGAGCTTATGCACTGTAATTGCTCTACTAAATCAGTAGACATGCAGCAGAAATCGCCAATAAATGCTGCCCTTCGGGCTCATCTTAATGGATTCTAGCAAATGAGCTATACCCGTTCTACTTCAAAGTGCAGGTTTCAGAGCAAATTGAACGGATCTAATTCAAAACCTATTGTTGAAATAATGGCGGTTCTTAATAAGCCACTTGTTTCAAAATAGTGCAATACAGAAGTGGATTTGCTCAGGCACTCTCATGAAATGGGTTTAAAAATCATTGCCACTGAAATCATGCATTTTGAGGTAGAGTGGGTATATGACTTTTTAAATGCTTCAGGGTTTAGCTTTGAGCTAACAACAACATCGTTTGCGACACAAAACGGTGTTTTTATTTTTGGTATGTAGGCATTAGTTATTTGCAGTGTGGATCAAGCTAGGCGATAATTAGCCACTGGCTTGAGTGGAGCAGTTTACTCTGAGGGCACTCTTTCATTATAATGTGCCACAAACTATAAGTAATTCTAAGCTATACCCTACATAAGGATTAAAAATGAGCAAACCATTCGTTGCAGTGTTGATGGGATCTGATTCTGATTTACCAACCATGCAAGCCACCCTAGATGTGCTAAAGGGCTTTGGTATTCGATTTGAAGCTAAGGTTACTTCGGCTCATCGTACACCTGCTGCGACACACGCTTATGTGCATGATGCAGAAGCACGCGGTTGTAAGGTCTTTATTTGTGCCGCTGGTCTTGCGGCTCACTTAGCCGGTGCCGTAGCTGGTATTACGACCCGCCCTGTGATCGGTGTCCCAATAGATTGTGGCCCGCTTCAAGGTCATGACGCTTTGCTATCTACCGTGATGATGCCTGGCGGCGTACCTGTTGCCACTGTCGCTATCGGCAGTGCTGGTGCCAAGAATGCAGGTTACTTAGCCGCGCAAATGTTAGCTGTAGGTGATGACGCCTTGGCTATAGCAGTAAAAGAGGAGCGTGCGAGGTCAGCTGCCGTGGTTGAAGCTAAAGATGCTAAGCTGCAAGAGAAACTGGCTAACTTATAAACTCTGTTACAGATTGATCAAATTTTAATGCCATCGACTCTGGGTCGGTGGCATTTTTATTGTCTATTGAGTTCCAATATTCATAGGGTTTATCTCTTTTTTATGGTTGTTTATATTGGCTAAATATTAATAATTTATGATGTTAATCATCCAGTTTACCGTGTTTATGTATGGCCAGTTTGAGAGTGGAGTAAAAATACAATAGACCTTCTATGGGCTGTACCTTGGCTCTGGTCAGGCTTCTTATTGGCTGAAATTGAAGGTTGGAAATTACTAATGTTTTCTGCTCCAGCTTGAACTTATCTATAAGTCTATTCAATGAAGATAACCCCCCTGCATCGAGTATCGAAACCCCGTCCATGTATAAAACTACCACTTTTTTATGTTGGGATAACACATATATCTCGGTGAAGATGAGATCGGCAGCGGCGAAAAATAGAGGGCCGTTTATCTTGATGATCAGCATTTCCTGAGGAATTTGCGTATCGACATAGTTAGTATTATGGCCTATGTCATAGAGCTTGGTCATGTCGGCTATTTCTTTCATAAATAGCAGTGCAGCCAGCACTATGCCGACACTGATAGCGATCACCATATCAAATATCACAGTGAGAGAAAAGCAGGTCATAAATACCAATATGTCACTATGAGGTGCCTTTCTGAGTAGGTGCCAAGCCTTTGGGGCTTCACTCATGTTCCAGGCAACAACGAGTAATAGTGCCGCCATTGCCGACATAGGCAGATAGGCTAGTATTTGAGTTAAAAGGAGCAAGCCAGATAAGAGAACTAAAGAGTGAATGACAGCGGCAATGGGACTCTGGGCCCCAGCCTTGACGTTAGCCGCACTTCTGGCTATGGCTGCTGTGGCAGGAATACCACCAAAGAGGGGGGCAATGATGTTTCCTAGCCCCTGACCTAATAGTTCGCTGTTGGAACTATGACGCTTCCCTGTCATGCCATCGAGCACCACAGCACACAGCAGTGACTCGATAGCCCCTAGCATAGCGATGGCAAAAGCACTGGGTAGTAAGGCCTGTATTAAAGACCAAGTTAGCTTCAGTGGTGATCCTTCGGGACCCGATCGCATCCAGGGCCATTCGAAGTTGGGTAGTAAGGGCGGGATCCCCATGCCCATAGAACCATCACTCAACGTGTAATGAAAACGTGTGCCTATGGTCTCTATCTGCGCACCATAATGGTTTAGCGCTAATGCTAATAAGCTGCCGATGAGGATAGCGGGTAGATGAGCCGGAACTGGTGTACGTAATTTTGGCCAGAGGATCATCACCAATAAAGTGATGAGAGCCACTGAAGTGCTGGCTAGATCGAGGTCGGGCACAGTCTGCGCCAATATATAAACTTTGTCTAAGAAGCTTTCGGGCATGACACTCAATGATAGGCCAAAAAAATCCTTTAGCTGAAGTATGGCTATGACTAGGCCAATGCCAGCGGTAAAACCTAAGGTTACAGGCTCGGGAATATATTGGATTAGCCTGCCAAGTTTGAGTAAAGCCATCATGACCAAGATGATGCCGGACATTACAGTGGCCAGCAATAAGCCCGCTAAGCCAAACTGCTGCGTTATGGGATAGAGCAGCACAACAAATGCGGCAGTGGGGCCAGAAATACTGTAACTGGAACCACCAGTGAGAGCGATGATGAAACCACCAAATATTGCCGTATACAGGCCATATTGAGGGGCGACGCCACTGGCAATCGCCAAAGCCATGGCTAATGGGATAGCGATGATGCCAACGGATAATCCTGCCAGTACATCATGTCCAAGACGTTTAAGAGTGTAAGTCTGCTTGAAACAAGACTCGATGAGTGCATGACCTAAGGTGAGAGAAAAGAGGTGGGCCTTATGTGACACTGAACTTCCTGATTGTAGTCATAGACGGGATGCCATTTTGAGCCTAACTTAGCTCTGTTTGTGTGAGCCACTTCACGCAAATGAATAAGTGAGCCATATCTGTCATCTTGGTAAGCTTGTAGTCCTTTAGATTATTAATTTTTTAACCCTTTTTTGCTGTTAGCCCGTTTATAGGAGTATCAATCAACAAAAGGATAATATTATGGCTTACTTGAAAGCAGATTTGGCTCAAGGTTCGACATCTCATTTCACGGTTAACTTACCCACAAAAATTAAAAGTGTGACAGGGTTTGAGTTATCACTTATTTCGGTTGCGCTACTACTGGCCTTGACTGCCTGTAGCGGTCAGCAGAGTGATGCAGAAAAATCCAGCGTAGCAGCGGCTAAGCAAGAGATAAGCGTAGTTGCAGGTGTTGACCTTAATATGCCTGAAAGCCCCCGTTATCAGAGCCAGCCTATAAAAGTGCAAGCCAATGATGCCATGATTGGACATAAAACACTGGCTGAACAGGCCCCCTATGAACTTGCCAATATGTTTATCCCAGTATCGAGTAGCTCCTACGGGGGGAGTATGCAGGCGAGCGAGACAATAGGGAGAATAAAGTCCTTAAGTCGGCATCATATCAAGGGGCAGATGAGTGCTTATACTGTGCCAGCGTATAGAGATACTGGCAATCGTGATAATTTTGAGCGACAAACTGGTCATGGCATCATGGTGGCGGGGGAAATCCCGGTATCTACCTTCTCAATCGATACCGATACTGGCAGTTATACGACACTGAGACGCTGGATCAATCAAGGACGCTTGCCACAGAAGGGCACCGTTAGAGTCGAGGAGATGATCAATTATTTTAATTATCAATATTCTAGCCCTTCTACAGTTGAGCAACCATTTAGTGTCAATACCGAACTGGCACCATCTCCCTACAATGACCATAAGGTGTTGCTTAGCATTGGCCTCAAGGGCTATGAAATAGATAAGTCCCAGCTAGGGGCGAGTAACTTAGTCTTCCTGCTTGATGTATCTGGCTCGATGAACTCGCAAAATAAACTGCCGCTGCTAAAAACATCGTTAAAGATGTTATCCCAGCAACTGAGTGAGCAAGATCAGGTCTCTATTGTTGTCTATGCAGGTGCATCGGGTGTGGTGCTTGATGGGGTAAAAGGCAATGACACTCAGGCTATTAATCAGGCATTGAACAGCCTCAAGGCCGGTGGCTCGACCAATGGAGGTGCTGGGATCCAGCAGGCCTATCGACTCGCGCAGAAACATTTTATTCAAGGTGGCATCAATCGGGTGATCTTGGCTACCGATGGTGATTTTAATGTTGGTACCCAAGATCATCAGGCCTTGATAGACTTGATAACCGCTAAACGTGATCAAGGTATAGCACTAACAACCTTAGGTTTCGGCCAAGGGAATTATAACGACCATCTGATGGAACAACTTGCCGATAATGGCAATGGACACTATGCCTACATAGACACGCTTAATGAGGCGCGTAAGGTGCTGGTGGATGAGCTGAGTTCGACACTGTTGACCATAGCTAAAGATGTGAAGATTCAAGTGGAGTTTAATCCGGCAATAGTCTCCGAATATCGTTTGATAGGTTATGAGAACCGAACGCTTAATCGTGAAGACTTTAATAATGACAAAGTTGATGCCGGCGAGATAGGGGCTGGTCACAGGGTGACTGCGCTCTATGAGATAAGCTATGTTGATAGTTCCAATCAGGCAAACGACAAACTCAGATATGATAATGCGACCGGCATGGATAAATATAGTGGGGATGAAGTAGCCTTCATCAAGTTGAGATATAAACCCATAGGGGAAAATGCCAGCCGTTTGATGTCATACGTGATCAAACGTGACTCGGAGATCAAGACCTTGGCTCAAGCTAGTGATGATTATAGGTTTTCCGCCGCGGTTGCCGGATTGGGACAATTGATTAATCAAAATCTCTATACTCATGACCTGAGCTATTCTAAGGTGATTGACTTGGCTAAATCAGCCATGGGGTCAGATGTGTTCGGTTATCGTCATGAATTTGTGCAATTAGCTAAGGCTGCTCGTTTGTTGTCAGAGCAAGAGGCTGTTATTGAAGGAGAAAATATGACAGTGGTTATTAACCCCATAAAACCTATGCCTAAGCATAAGGTCGATATTCAACTATAAATATCTTCTGAAATACCAGCTTTAAACAGACAAAGGTGTTTAGGGGAGGCAAACTTTCTATAGATTAATTATCTATAGTTTAACTTCGAGAGGTTTTAGGTCGAAGGAAAAGGAATGTCAGCAGGAGAGGTGTGTGGCACAAGCGTTACAGCAAGATAAAGCAACAGAGACGGAGATAGATCAGTGTTTAATGCTGAGCTATGCCAGAGGAGACATCTCGGCATTTGAAACTCTCTATCAAAAGCACAAAGGGGGATTGTATCGTTATTTCGTCCGCCAGATAAGTGATAAGTCATTGGCAGAAGACCTCTATCAGGAAACGTGGGGGCGGATTATCAAGTCCGCATCCAGTTACCAAGCCGATGCTAAGTTTACAACCTGGCTCTATCGCATTGCCCATAACTTGCTTATCGATCATGTAAGATCGGTAAAACCTGTCGATTTGTTTAGTGAGGTTTTTAGCGAAGAACAAGACGCCGAAGCGTTACTGTCCAGTGAGGCTATATCATTAGATAAGGCGATGGAAGACAGTGCCAAGGCTCTGCTGCTTAAGCGTTGCATTGCATTATTGCCAATGGTACAGAAAGAAGCTTTGTTATTGAATATGGAGGCGGGTTTTAGCGCAGGAGCTATTGCAGACATCGTCGGCGTGACACTTGAAGCGACCAAAAGTCGGCTCCGCTATGCAAATCAAGGTTTGAAAGCCTGTGTAATGAATAAGTGGCAGGAGGTTCAAAATGAAAGATGAGCAAAACAATAAGCCTGCTTCAGATCAATCTCAAAAATTCGATCGTGATCTGCAGATCTGGTATAAGCTGCAGTCTCAAGAGACACCAAGCGATGAACTTGATAATACCATCATAAAAATGGCCACTGATGCGGGGACCATGAGCAATCGGGCTGCAATTGATACTCGTCAGTATGAGGCCAAAGTGGTGAGTGACAATGGGGTTGATAGTGTGGTGCGGGTCGAGAAGAGGTTTTGGCACAAGAATAGATGGATACTATCATCGGCCGCCTCCGTCATGCTGGTGGTGACTTTGTTTATGCTAAACCCTCAGAGCCCTCAGGAAATGTTATCTGATGATGCAATGCCCATGATGATGCAAATGAGCGAGCCGTTAAATGAGCAGACCCAATCACAACAGGCCGATCCTATAGAAGGCGCTAACTTTAAAATCACTCGTTCCGTTATGAAAAATGAGTCCTTGCAAGCTGAGATTATCGAAGTTGCTAGCTTTGAAGCGAAAAGTAGCGATATAGAAAGAACCAATGTAGAAAGTACCGATGTAAAGAGTATCGATGTGAAACGTGAACCAATACAATCAGTAAGGGCACTAAGTCAACAAATTTTGTCGACTAAGCCATTAAGTAAGGTGTTACCGGATCAGATATCATCGAGCGAGGTTGTGGTGAGCACCAAGCAGGCATTGAATCACCTGCAAGACTTAATAGATGCTAAGCAATGGGATGAGGCAGAGAAGCTAGCTAACAAAATGGCCAAGCAATATCCTCGGCTTAAAGAGTTGGAGCATCCTCAGCATAAAAAGTGGAGCGAGTTACGGGCAGAAATAGAGAAATACTAATTATACCCATAAATTACATTGCTGCTATTAACCTGTAATTTATGAGGATTAAGACAGTTATCTATTTATAACTGTCTTTTAATTTTATACACATTTGCTAATAATTTATGTCCTAAATTTTACTGTTAGTTTAATAAAATTTTGCTACCTTGAACGTCCTGAAAATTATACTAATAATAAATAATAATGAGTTCATTATGAAACTTCGCCTTTCTGTTGTCTGTACCTTGTTAGCGCTCGGTAGTTTTAGTTCCTCGTCAGCTTTTTCAGCCAATGTTATT
This sequence comes from Shewanella sp., assembly GCA_037132815.1. Taxonomy (GTDB): domain Bacteria; phylum Pseudomonadota; class Gammaproteobacteria; order Enterobacterales; family Shewanellaceae; genus Shewanella. Next base: position 6,653 of record JBAHZX010000047.1, on the reverse strand, counting down.
CATCCTGGATATTTTCGCGCCCCAGCACTGAGTGACAATACACTCGTGTTTACCGCCGAAGGTGATCTCTGGACTAAGAGTCTAGATCAGAGTCAGGCACAGAGGTTGACCAGTTTGCCAGCTGAAGAGTTAGGGGCAACAGTATCGAAAGATGGCGAGTGGGTCGCTTATGTGGCTAACTATGAAGGTAGCAGCGAAGTTTATGTTATCCCTATTAAAGGTGGTCAGGCAAAGCGGATAAGCTTTGAAAATAGCCGAGTGCGCGTACAGGGTTGGACCGTCGATGGTCAGGTATTGTATGCCACTGATAATGCCTTCGGTCCGGCTAACTATTGGGTGCTAAGAAGTGTTAACCCGAACACCTTAGAGACGCAAGACTTGCCTCTTGCTGATGCCATCGAAGGTACAATCGATGATAAAGGCGAGTATCTGTATTTCACACGTTTTGGTTTACAAACCACAGGCGACAATGCCAAGGTTTATCGTGGTGGCGCTAAAGGTGAGCTTTGGCGTTTCAAATTGGGCTCAACGGTTGAAGCTGAGCGCTTAACATCGGCTCATATTGGCTCAGTACGTCAACCTATGCTCTGGGATAATCGCCTCTATTTCGTTAGTGACAGTGATGGTAATGACAACATCTGGTCCATGACAACAGATGGCAAAGATTTTAAGCAACATACTCAATTTACCGACTGGCAGGTCCGTGGTGCACGTATCGATAAAGGCCGAATTGTGTTCCAGCAGGGTGCTGATATCAAGCTCTATGATATCGCTACCAACAGCACCCGTTTATTAGATATTAATCTAGTGTCAGATTTCCCACAGCGTCGTGAACATTGGGTCAATGATCCGATGAAATACGTCACATCCACTCGTCTTTCACCTTCTGCGAGTAAAGTCGTGATAACGGCAAGAAGCCATGTCGCCGTTGCGGCAACCGATGGTTCTCGTCTAGTAGAAATAGCCCTTGCAGGTAACAGTCGCATCCGCAATGCTGTGATGAGTCCTAATGGAGAATGGGTTTATGGGATAAGCGACGCTTCTGGTGAGCAAGAAATTTGGCGTTTTGCGGCCGATGGAAGTATTGATGCTAAACAGTTAACCGATAATGGTCATACCCTACGGATGTCGCTCAGCGTCTCACCAGATGGAAGGTATATTGCCAGTGATGATTATGACGGTAACTTGTGGTTACTCGATCTTAAGAATAATAAGCACAACAAGATCATCACCCAAGGCGAAGGTCTGGGTCCCTATGCAGATATTGTCTGGTCAGGTGACAGTCAGTTTATTGCGGTCACTAAGTCAGAAATTGGCAAGCCTAGATCTCAAATTGTGCTCTACTCATTAGCTAAGCAGCGTACCGAAACATTGACCAGTGACAAGTATGAATCATATTCTCCAGCATTTAGCCTAGATGGTCAGTGGCTTTACTTCCTCTCCGACAGACTGTTTAATTCGACACCGACTTCGCCATGGGGCGACCGCAACTTAGGGCCCATGTTCGATAAACGTACTCAAATTTTTGCTTTGGCATTAGATAAAGATGCCAGGTTTGCTTTTCAAGCCCCTAATGAGTTACATCAGCCAGAAGATGAAGACAAAGAACAGCCGTCATTGAACAAGGTGAAAATCGACTGGGATGGCTTAAGGCAGAGGCTATGGCAGGTTCCTGTTGCGTCAGGTAACTATTCAACATTGACGATAAATAAGCAGGGGCTCTATTTTCTCGATCGTGTTGCCGCTCGTGGCAGCAAGCCAAGCCTGAAACGAATTAAGTTTGATCCTCTCAGTCCTAAAGTGGAGACATTTGCTGAAGATATTGCCAGTTATAGCTTATCGGCAGATGGGAAAAAGCTGTTTCTGCGCAAATCTAGTCATGATGGCAAAGATATGCTCATTGTCGATGCCAATGATAAATTGCCTAAAGAGCTGAACAATACCAAGGTGCAGATACAGCAATGGCAGCTTGCCATAGAGCCAAGACTCGAGTGGCAACAGATGTTTGAAGATGCTTGGTTGATGCACAGAGACTCTTTCTACGATAAGAAAATGCGGGGCTTAGATTGGCAGGCGACTAAGACAAAATATCAACCTTTGGTAGACAGACTCACCGATAGACATGAACTCAACGATCTGTTTAAGCAGATGATGGGCGAGCTGGATTCCCTCCACTCCCAGGTTCGCGGTGGCGATCTGGACAAAAATATGCAAATGGCTAAAGCGGCAAGTTTAGGTGCACGTTTCGAGCAGACGAGCTCCGGTGTTAAGATCGCTCACATCTACCAAAATGATCGTGAATTACCCAGTCAGGCTGCACCACTTGCTCAGGTGAGTGCCGATGCAGAAGAAGGGGATATCATAGTCGCTATTAATGGCAAGAAGGTCAACAGTGTGGCTGATGTTACTCGTTTTCTGAGAAACCAGACCAACAAGCAAGTGTTGCTTCAGCTTAAACGTGGCAATAAACAGCATAAAACCATAGTGACGCCTGTAACGTCCCGCAGTGATGCCAAGCTTAGATACCTCGACTGGGTCAACCATAATGGCACTAAGGTGAGTGAGAGTAGTGAAGGTAAAATTGGTTACTTACACCTCTATGCTATGGGCAGCGGTGACATAGCAAATTTCGCCCGCGAGTTTTACGCTAACTATAATAAAGAAGGCCTGATCATCGATGTGCGTCGTAATCGCGGCGGTAATATAGACAGCTGGATCATCGAAAAATTACTGCGTCGGGCTTGGGCATTCTGGCAACCAACACGAGGTACGCCTCATACCAACATGCAACAGACTTTTCGTGGCCATTTGGTTGTGTTGACCGATGAACTCACTTACTCAGACGGTGAGACCTTTTCTGCTGGCATTAAGGCATTAGGCATAGCGCCGCTAATAGGTAAACAGACTGCGGGGGCTGGTGTCTGGCTGTCGGGACGTAATTCCCTGACGGACAAAGGCATGGCGCGCGTTGCCGAGTATCCTCAATATTCAATGGACGGTCGCTGGATCATCGAAGGCCGGGGAGTGAGCCCCGATATCGAGGTGGATAACTTACCTTATGCCACATTTAACGGGCATGATGCTCAGTTAGAGAAGGCCATTTCATACCTTAAAGATGAGCTGGTGCAGAAACCGATAAAGCCACTTGAGGCATTGCCGCTTGCAGGGAAGTCTATGGCCGATGGCATAAATAATCATTAATAACCAGCTTCACTGAATTTAAGTCAGCAGATAACTGGCACTGATTAATAGTCCAGTGGCCATAAAAACAGGTAAAGACTTAGCACGGTAGCTTAGGGTAAGGATCACTAATAATCCTGCGGCAGCAAGTATTCCAGTAAAGAATATACTGCCATAAACTATACCTTGTTTAGCAACACTCAAATAATAGCTTAAGACAAGCATCGACCAACCAGACCAATATAACCCCCTACTTTGTAATGGAGTAGGAGGGTTTTTGAAGGTTCTCCTGAAATTAGAAAACATGGCTAATGCTAAACAGCTCAATGCAATATAGCTAATCCACAATATATTCAATGCCATTAGATCCGCGATCATCATAGGGGTTATTCCTTCTTCACTTTAGCGGTAAGGGCATGTTCATCCATTAAGTGTGGTGGCCGAGGTATTACAAGCATACTTTTTTTAGTGATTGCAGGTTTAGGTTTACCCGAAGTATTAAGTTTTTTAACCGTAAAAAGTAAACCTAAGCCTAAGAAGCAAGATAAGAGGTCAAAACCCACTAAGCTCCACTGTCCACTGTTAATATTATCGATAATATTGCTCGGAGAGGTTAAGGCGTTGAGTAGAGGTAAAGAAATAAAGCCAAGGCCACCCATACTCAAAACCAGTCGCCAACTGCTAAGGCTGCGATTAAAACAGGCTAATAATCCCACTAAACCTAGAGTAATAAAGAAGCAATGTATTTCCCATTGTGCTCTATCTTGTATATCGAGCGGCAATATGCGGTTGGCATAGAAGAAAACCGATGTCGCTAAGGGCAATCCTGCAATAAACATAAGGTTCAGTCCTTCTACCAATCGCAGTCCCAAACTTGCAGGCTTGTGTTTACTTATCTGTTTTTGTTGCTTTTGGCGGATTTTAACCGCCCAGAGTAGTGCTCCCGTTGCGATCATGGCGCAGCCTAATAAGCCACAGAAAAAGAAAATAAGCCGTAGGCTCGAGCCTGCAAATCTTGCCGTATGCAGTGACATTAAGGTGTCGTAGGTGGCATGAGTCGCCGACTCTTCCAAAGGTGACATGGTAATTAGCTCACCTGTTACTCCGTTAAATACCATTTGAGTACGCTTATCGGTGACCTGTTGTTCATTATTTCGATAGAAACTGATACGGCTATTGCTGTCATGTGGCGAAGAAATGACCACCTGTTTAATTGGAGCCTCGCCCCAATAATGTTTTACTTGTGGCAATAAACTCGCTACAGAAATAAGTTTAGCATCTTGGCCACTAGGCTTCGTTTGTATCCTCGATGGGTTTAATTCAGCGCGAAAGGCCCTAGTATCACCGTCATAATTAGTGACTACCGCCCAAGGCATATACATAAACATCAAGGTGATAAGGCCTGTATAAGTGATCATTAGGTGATAGGGCAGAGCCATCACTGAGCTGACATTGTGGGCATCAAGCCAAGATCGGTTGCTCTTATTCGGTCTAAAACTAAAGAAGTCTTTAAATATTCGTTTATGGATCACAATCCCGCTGATTAAAGCGACCAACATAAACATAGAGCAAAACCCCACTATCCAACGGGCAAATCTGGCTGGCATATAATGAAGGTCAAAGTGTAATCGGTAGAAAAAACTACCACCTTTAGATTTACGTACTTCACTGATCATCCCGTCATTATTGGGTTTAACGATCAACTCATGAAACTCACCGTTACGCTGTCCATCTTCTGGTTGATTTTGCCAGGCATAGCTAAGATAAGGTATGCGCTCAGTTGGCAGGTAGATACGCCAATCCCTCGCATTATTGGTCTGTTCATTTAAGCATTTCTGTCCTGACACTAACTGCTTACTCAGCTCATTAGCTTGATAATTTTGGAAGGTGCCTGAATGTAGTTCAGGTTTGGTCCACAATGATATTTCGTGACGGAAATAACTTATGCTGCCAGCGAAAAAGATGACTAGAAGTATCCAGCAGACTAGCAGGCCGACCCAAGTATGAAGCCAAGACATGGAGCGAAAAAAAGAATGTTGCATTAGGTTACCCAAAAGCGGAAATAAGGCGGTTACAGACGTTAGCTCATCATTTGAATTGCTAGGTATAGGCAAGCACTTATAATTAAAGGCTCTAACCAGACTTGCATCGGCGACTGTAGACTAAAAGTCCGCATTACACTGACGGCGTAGATAGCGAATGAAAGCATGGTTGCCACTAAGATTGCATCGAGAGTAGGAAGTGGCAGTAAGGCTGCAATAAGTCCACATGCATTAGCAGCAACCAGATAACCACCAACTATTGCAGCGAGTATTCTGCTTATCAGTGCACCCTGTTTTGGGCGATATAAACTGATTTTTTCCATAAAAGTTAGTTTGGTCACGTGAGAGTCGATCACTGTCTGCAGTCCGTTTAAACCTGTTCAAAGCAGGTAGGTCAATATGATGGGCACTATTGTACATCAGGAATATAAATGTGATAACTGTTTTTATTCTCATTTACATGTGATTTTGTCTTTATTTTAGACATTCGATATAACTGATACTTGCTTTTGTTTCACATCAGTAGTAAATATTAGGGTAGCTAGTTTGGAATTGAAAATGATGAGTTCCTAAGTGTAAGTACACATAGAAAATGGGCTTTAATGGAAGCTCAGCTTCACTTTTATCATCATTCCTTCATCAGGAATTGTAATAATTAGGATAGATGTAGAGCCTAAGGCTAGGTTGAGTGAGTCAGCTCTCAAATGAAAACCAGAGGTAAAAATAGAATTTTTTATATCCCCTTGAGTTTTTTGTCTGGAGATCCTAGTCTATTATTAGTAGCAGTAATTCTTAAAAGGAAAACCTATGAAAATAAATCTTTCTGGTCACCACGTAGATGTTACAGATTCAATCAAAGAACATTTGAACGAGAAATTTTCTAAGATAGCCACTCACTTCCCGACACTAATCTTGTTAGATGTCATCATATCGAAAGAACACGGTGAGTTTCAGGTTGAGTTGCGCACTAATTATGAAGGTAGTCGAATCTCTGCATCGGGGACAAGCGATGTGATGTATCCGGCTATTGCGGTTGCCAAGAAGAAACTTGAGGCTGCGCTTAAGCATCGTAAGGGTCAGCTAAAAGCTGACAAACATGAGAAGCCGGTCAGTACAACGCCTGAAATAGCTCATGAACGGGTACAAGAGATGAAGCTGGTTTAACCTACTTTATATTCACTAAGGTTGAAAAAGAAAGCTACCGCAAGGCGGCTTTCTTGTTTTTAAGGTAACCACAAAATTATTTATAGGCTCTAAACTATTTAGTTGCGCCATATTTTTCCTAGACTATCTTTCTTAAAATGAATCTTACTTTAGCTTCCTAGACTTGTTTAGCATCATCATCCAAGTGACGTATCCGTAGAGAATACCTCCTAACGGGAAAATAGTCAGTGAAATAATTAAACCATCAAAGAAGCTCTTATCGCTCGT
>JBAHZX010000040.1:0-7633 GCA_037132815.1 Shewanella sp. | reverse complement strand
TTGGCTGGCTGAATAAATTCGATTGGGGTACTGAGTGGAGTGGTGAGTTTTTTTATGGTCTGTTCTGTAAGTACTTCCAGAGCACACTGTTCAAACTGAATGTGTTTTTGTTTGAACTCAAGGCTTGCATAGGTGAGTAGTTCTTGAAGTAAGTTCTCAATCTCTTTGATATCCTGCTGCATTTCATTAAGAAATTCCTCCCTACGTGCTGCATTAGAGTCGGGTTGGCAATATTGTGGCATTAGCGCTAAAGCAAATTTAAGCCTGGCCAGAGGCGTGCGAATTTCATGGGATACGGCATTAGATAAGTGCTTTTGGTTGTCGATAAGGGTGCTGATTTGTTGTGACATTTTATTAAACGTCATGGCTAATGGCAATACCTGAGAACGTGGAGAAAGCTCTATTTGAGTATCCCATTTGGCTTGACCAAATTCACGTGCGGCACTCTTTAAGGTTTTGAGATCTCTTGATAATGGCCAGACCCATATCAAGGCGACTAAGCCTAAAGATAGATAGAAAAAGAGCGTGTATAAGCCTCTGAGGCGAGTTCTAGGATCGATATTAATGGGGCCAGCGATCAAAATTTGTTGACCAACTTTTACGAAATGTAGTTCGTAATCATTGTCTTGTGATGTTACTAGTATGCTATCTGAAGTCAAATGACTTGAACTAGAAATCGCGATTTGACTCGCATCAATAAGTTCAAGTGGGTAATCTGGGTTGAGATTTATTTGCTGTAGGTATTCTTCACGCTCTTGTTTTGGGAGTATGGTAAGCAGTTTCGCTAAAGCGACAAGCGGCGCATTTACCGCACCGCTATCTTTGACACTGCTTTGCCAAATACTGTCCAAGGTCGAGCCTATACCCAGAAAACTGAGGCTTACCAATAAGTAGAGGCTGATAAAAAGTCGTTTCAACTTTTAGTTCCGTAATACTTGTTGTTGGCGAGTTCGAGACTTAGCTAGTCCAAGCTTCAGGTGCAAACAGATAGCCTTGTCCCCAAACTGTCTTGATTTTGAATGGTGTCTCAATATTATCTCCTAATTTCTTTCTTAAGCGAGAGATACGTACGTCAATTTTTCTGTCTTTACCGTCGAAATCGATATTGAGTAGATATTGATAGATATATTGACGGCTCAATACTTGACCCGCTTGTGAGGCTAGAAGCCATAATAGCTCAAATTCATGGCTGGTTAAGTCAACCTCAGTGTTACCGAGTCGAATAGTCTGAGTGTGGGGATCTATGCTGAGCTTACCAAAGCTCAAACAGTGAGACTCCACTTTCGGTGGTTTAGCTGTGCGGCGAAGTAGATTGTTAATCCGGGCAATAAGCAGAGCGGGATCCACAGGTTTGACGACGTAATCATCGGCACCAAGTTCTAATCCTTTGATCTGGTCTTCGTTAGAGCCAAGAGCACTCATCAATAAGATAGGGCCTGCAAAGTAATCGGGTAGGATTTCACATAGGGTTAGGCCGTCCATTCCTGGCAGCATGATATCAAGCAAAATAATATCAGGTTTATAGTTGATCAACCGAGTTAATACGGTATCGCCTCGGCGTTCAACTTCAACATGCATCCCATGCGACTTTAAATAATCCATAATCAAATTGGCAAGACGAATATCATCCTCAACCAGTAATACTCTTTGGGTAGATTGGGGGACGGTCATTAAAATAAACTCCATGGGTTGCGGTAGCGGCGTCGTACTTTTGGCTCTGCGGTCAGTGTGACTTTGAGTTTGACTCCGGCCAGTGTTTGGTGTGTTTCTTTATCAATCATAACAAATTGAATATCGTCAGTGGCACTGATGTTTAATGTTAATGAGTGAGTTTCCGCTGACTCGGCACACCATTTTTCCATCTCTTCGTAGTCAGATAAAAAGCAGACGGGTCTTAGAAAATTACTTTTCCACTCCAGCACGATAGTGAGTTCGCATACACTGTCATCTGCAGATGTGATGCAAAATTCAGGGGAAAGTTTGAGCATGTTTTCTTGCTCTTCATCTTTATCAGATGCAGCAGCAAAGCCACTCACTAGCGAAAGTGTGAAAATACCAATAGATAAGAATCTAAATAATAATGTTAAGACATAATTTAACATTATTATTAAAACCTATAGGCAGTGCTGACAAAAAAAGTACTAGTATAATCTTCATTAAGCAGCGGACTTGCAACTATTTCATTGTCTATTTGTGTATACCTTGCCAGAAAAAGTAGCTCCCAATGTTCATTTAATACATAGTGGCTGGTTAACTCTATGCTGGTATTGATAGCCGATTCCGCCTGGTAATGTTCACTCCAGTACATATTTTCTGAGGGTCTGATACCATAATAGTACTCAACGATTTCTTTACTTTTCCAATCAAACATTAAGGACAAGTCAAATTTCCATTTTTTTATAGAAAGGGAATAGAGCCATTTTAATTTGGCTTCGGTACCTTGGTGAACGTTGAGTAGGTCATGAGCCACAGACAGGTTAAATATTCCCATGCGAGTGTATATATAGGCATCTAACCCACCAGAGTAGGTAAATTTCCGAGAACCGAGTTCATTGAAAATAGGGGTGCTTTGACTTTCAGCTACGGCTGTTCGGGGAGTCGTTTCGGATAAAGGAGTCGGCTTGAGCTTATTGTTAACGGGGAGGACAATATTAGACGGATCCCAGCGATGAAAGAAGGCACTATCTGTACTGAAACTGGTGGCTAAGTTTATGGTGTATTTTTCAACTTCGATTAATGTATAGCCTACATTACCATTGTCGAAGTACCAGTAATCACCGTAATAAGCGAAGGTCGGTACTAAATAGATAGGTATATCGTCATAATCTTTAAGAGGGTTGCTGCGAGAGCCGTAACCAATTGCTAGACCTATGTCCCATCTGCCTATTTCGATACAAGCGTATTCAGTTCCGCAGGAGTCGACGGTATCGGCCCATGAAAACATAGGAAATAAAATACAAGTTAGCAGCGACACTGTCAGGTTTTTCATCTTACTTGTTTATATACTCATCAAAGAATTAACATATTTAATAATAGGATATCATTTGTGGTGAATTTAGGTAGGTTTTTCATTCATTTGATGCAAAGTGAAACATCTCACGAATTATTGTACCCCTTGGGTTTTCCTTAGGTTTTGTTTTTGTTGTGAATGTTGTGTGCAGGCCTAGATGGAGTTTTTGTTCATTTGTGATTTTGATTTCAGTCTATCGACAAATCACTATGCAATGGTTGGGGGATGCGAGCTGTATTAGCGACGATGTAAGCGTCAGCACTAAACTAACAAAACACATACTTGTGAAAAAGTTAGGCAAAGAGTTCTTGATTAAAGCAGAGAACATCGAGTGGATGCAATCAGCTGGTAATTACGTCAATTTGCACCTTGATGATCAAGTCTATCCTACCAGAAGTACATTGGCTAAATTTGTTGCAAGTGATAATACTAATTCTATGTGTCGGATACACAAATCATTTGCGATAAATTTAAACTTTGTATATTGTATTGAACCACTTGCTAGCGGCGATGCTGAAATCACCATGTATTCAGGTAAAATCCTTCGTTTATCAAGAAGATACAAAGATTCTCTAAAGCAATTTAAAATGCAAGTTACGTTTTATGAAGGATGACAGTCTAATTTCATGAAATAGAAATTGGACTGTCATAGCTAATTGTTGAAACCCAGCTAACTCGAAGAAGTAAACAAACGGCTGTAAATGCAGCTGCGGCCGTCCATTTCAGGCAGAGGTATCACCAAGTAATACTCTCCAAACTAAAGAAAAGATGTCGAACTGGCAGCTAAACATGAACATTGTCTAAAACTGCAGAGTCCACAGGGCAAATATTATTCAACTTTTGATATAAAAGGTTGATAAAGCCTTGCTCTTACCTATACCCAACAACAGTGAGTAGTTTTTTTGTACTAAAAAGATGCTAACAAATAAAGAAATTAAAAACCAAATAATCCCCTGATAAACAGTTCCGCATGCGATGAATGCTGAAATTGTTGCTAAACATAAAATGGATAAACAGCTATAGCCTTGATAACAAAAGCGTAGTAAGTAGAATAAAAGAGCTGCATACACTGACATAAAGGATGCCAAAATAGAAAAATATAGCTCGCTCTGCTTGTTTCTTAGTTCAATATCATTCACCCAGATATCAGCTCGCTTTTTCAACTCGTTAAACTCCTCCATAGTCAAACTCTCTTTGCTTGTAGCTTCTATATAGTACTCCCTATAATCTGATTTCTGCTCAGACATTACATAACTCGAAAAGCTATTCGAGAGGTAAACAAACGAAAAAACAAAGAGCAACACACATACTTTATTAGAGATTTTCCTATCAAATCATCCATGAACTAAAATCCACCTTAACAAACTTTAGACTACTTAAATCATGCCCCAACACCAACAATAGTTCTACTTTTTAGGCAATAAAAATAAGGGAATCCCACTAAACAAAACCTCAACAGATACGATGTAACAGAACAGTTTATATTCAGCTCATACCTTTGATTTCAAGTATGAAGTAGCAAAACGCCTATAGTTCTTAGCCAAAGCTTAATCGAAGAGATAAATTATCTAGTGTAGATGCGGCTGCGAGCTTCCCAAAAAGGACTTTTTGGTAGAGCTTTCATGGACGGACTTGCAGCGTCTCACAGAAGTCTCTGCACATCCCTCGCCGGGCAGGCGATAAATAACAACACCGCTAGAAGTCACCATGAACTCGTATGACACAAAACTAAGCTTAACGCTGCACAAAAAATAGCTAAACACTAGCAGCGGCTCTGGTTTAAAGCATAGGTTTTAGTGTAAAATCCCTTGCTTCGACAGTAAAAATGCTAACTGACTCATTCTGAAATCTAAAACTAAGTAAAATTATGCCTAATGTCTTATTCTATGTGATGCCTGATGAAACCAATAGCCCCACCGAGGCGACGCAGCAGGTACACAGGTTAGCCTGTGAACTGGCGCAAGATGCCTATGTTAACAAGCTGCTGGTGTATATTCACACTCAGGATAGAGATCAGGCTTATGCTGTCGATGAATTGTTATGGCAATTTGAGCTCAACGCCTTTGTGCCACATAACCTCAAAGGTGAAGGTCCGCTCACGGGGGCGCCTGTTGAAATCGGTTTCGATAGCTTGGGGCCCAATAAAAATCGTCATCTTCTGATTAATCTTGCAGACCAAGTCCCCTCATTTGCGGTAAACTTTAGCCAGATTACCGATTTCGTTGCCAATGATACTGGGCATAAAACGATCGCCCGAGATCGTTACCGTCAGTATAAAAGTCTTGGAGTGACATTAAACACTCAAGATTTAGCGAAACAACCACTTAATTTTGTTTGAGAAATACTAGCTCCCATGGAAAAAATATATAACCCGCAGTCTATAGAACAGTCTCTTTACCAAAGCTGGGAAGAGAAAGGTTACTTCAAGCCACATGGCGACGAGTCCAAAGGCAACTATTGCATCATGATCCCACCACCAAATGTGACAGGAAGTCTGCACATGGGTCACGCCTTCCAAGATACCATTATAGATACTCTGACTCGTTATCAGCGTATGAAGGGCAAAAACACCCTTTGGCAGGTAGGTACAGATCATGCGGGTATTGCGACTCAGATGCTGGTTGAGCGTAAATTGGCAGCCGAAGAAGGCAAGACACGTCATGATCTTGGCCGCGATAAGTTTATCGACAAGATCTGGGATTGGAAGAAAGAATCCGGTGGCACCATCACTAAGCAGCTTCGTCGTCTCGGCGCTTCGGTAGATTGGGATCGCGAGCGTTTCACCATGGACGAAGGTATGTCTGAAGCGGTTCAGGAAGTATTCGTTCGCTTGTATGAAGACGACCTAATCTACCGTGGTAAGCGCTTGGTCAACTGGGATCCGGCTCTTCACACGGCGATTTCAGATCTCGAAGTAGAGAATAAAGAGAAGCAAGGCAGCATGTGGCATTTCCGCTACCCGCTGGCCGATGGCGCATTGACTGCCGACGGTAAAGACTATTTAGAAGTGGCAACGACTCGTCCAGAAACCATGCTAGGTGATAGCGCGGTTGCGGTTCACCCCGATGATGAGCGTTATGCATCCTTAATTGGCAAGTTTATCCTGCTGCCAATCGTTAATCGTCTTATTCCTATCGTTGCCGATGATTATGTCGACATCGAATTCGGTACAGGTTGTGTGAAGATAACTCCTGCTCACGACTTTAACGATTACGAAGTCGGTCAGCGTCACTCCTTACCTATGTACAACATCTTAACCTTCGATGCGTCTATCCGTAGCTCTGCCGAAGTGGTAAACACAGATGGCACCAGCAATACCGAATTAGATAACAGCCTGCCTGAGCGTTATGCAGGACTAGATCGTTTCAAGGCACGAACTGCCATCATCGCAGAATTCGAGACCCTTGGCCTACTCGGTAAAATTGATCCACACGGGTTAAAAGTCCCTTATGGCGATCGCTCTGGCGTGGTTATCGAGCCACTACTTACCGATCAATGGTATGTCTCTGTTGCCCCTATGGCGAAGACGGCCATGGAAGCGGTCGATAACGGCGACATAAAGTTCGTGCCTCAGCAGTATGAGAACATGTACAAGTCCTGGATGCGCGATATTAACGATTGGTGTATCTCACGCCAACTTTGGTGGGGACACAGAATCCCGGCTTGGTACGACGAAACAGGTAAGGTCTATGTTGGCCGCGACGAAGCCGAAGTACGTGCTAAGCATCAGCTTGACGACTCGGTCGTGTTACGCCAAGACAACGATGTACTCGATACCTGGTTTAGCTCGGCACTTTGGACCTTCTCGGCCCTTGGCTGGCCAAAGAACACCGAAGAGCTTAAAACCTTCCACCCAACCGATGTATTGGTAACTGGCTTCGACATCATCTTCTTCTGGGTTGCCCGCATGATCATGATGACCATGCACTTCATCAAAGATGAAAACGGCAAGCCACAGGTACCTTTTAAAACCGTTTACGTGCACGGACTCATTCGTGACGAAGTCGGTAATAAAATGTCTAAGTCTAAAGGGAACGTACTGGATCCATTAGATATGATTGACGGTATCGATCTAAAGTCATTGGTGACCAAGCGTACCGCTAACCTGATGCAGCCTAAACTTGCTGCAAAAATCGAGAAGAGCACACGTAAAGAATTTGCCGATGGCATTGAAGCACACGGTACCGATGCCCTGCGTTTCACTCTAGCATCTATGGCATCCACAGGCCGCTATATTAGCTGGGACATGAAGCGTCTCGACGGTTACCGTAGCTTTTGTAACAAAATCTGGAACGCCTCACGCTATGTGTTAATGAACACAGAAGTGCAGTCAGAAGATCAAGACAGCAATGTCGCAGGCGAGCCATTAGATTGCGGTCAGATTCTAACTGACGGCAAGCCGGGTGAAATGGAATTTTCTCTGGCAGATCGTTGGATCATAGGCCTGTTTAATCAGACAGTTAAAGCCTATGACGAGCACATGGATAACTACCGCTTCGATCTTGCAGCAAATACCATCTATGAGTTTACCTGGAACCAGTTCTGTGATTGGTACTTAGAGCTAACTAAACCTGTAATGCAGAGTGGCACCGAGGTTCAAAAACGTGGTACCCGTCATACTCT
>JBAHZX010000029.1:0-8782 GCA_037132815.1 Shewanella sp. | reverse complement strand
CGCAAAAAAAATGGCACCTCAATGAGGTGCCAAACATTCTTAATAGAATAAATTACTGAATTAGTAAGCGCTAGCAAATTAACTTACCTTTCAGTTGAGAACTCATTGAGCCCTCTAAAAGGGAGGTGATGAACCAGGATGAAAATATGAAACAAGCTACATTTAACTTGCTACATTTAATCAGAGTCATGATTTGCGGAAAAGTTCATTATAGTTCTTAAATAAATCTATCATTTGCCATTTTCATGTAAGGTTAGGCTTAGGTTATACGTGTAAGGTATTGATTATATAGGTTGTTAGTTGAATTTATTTTATTGTTATTTATTGTCCTTCTTTATCGTTAAAGCAGTAAAGCACCATCAATTTCAATAAATTTACAGGCAGAGTCGATAAGTGACTTCGCTGTGAGTGTCGGAACGCCATAAACTTGGGTGTCTACACCGTATTTTTGATAAACCTTGAGCATGAGTAAGTCAAAATCACCATCGCCTGAGAGTAGGATAATCATATCCACTTCAGGAGCTGCCTCCATCACATCGATGGCTATTCCCACGTCCCAATCGCCTTTCGCCGAGCCATCGCTACGTTGAATAAAAGGTTTTAACTTAACATCAAAGCCTATGTGTTTCAGGGCACTTTGAAATTTAAGCTGTCCATCATCACCTTTGTGAATGGCGTAGGCCGTAGCTGAAACAATGTCTCCCTCGTGGCCAATGTGTTGCCATAATTTTCGGTAGTTAAACTGGCGGCCATAGGCTTGACGGCAGGTGTAATAGATATTCTGAACATCGACGAAGATGGCTATTTTTTTATTTATCATGCTAATTCACTATGGCTTGGTAGAAGAGTATTCTTACTCATTTTAATCGTTAATCACAAGTAAAGTTAAAACAACGCTATTCTTTGCTGTGGATGGGTTAATTTTGGTTGAACCATTGAGGTTTATATTTTTCCTGTGGCTAGTCTATTGTTAAAGTCAATAACGCAGTATAAATCATTTTTAAACCCATCCTATGGGAGCGCTTGAGAAAAACCATTTCTGTGTTGTACTCTTTGAAAGAATTGGCTTATTAAGGGATCATCATTATTTCAACAATACGACTTGAATTGAATCTGCTCAGCTTGCTCTGAAACCTTCACTTTGAAGTGGAGCGGGTACATAACCCATTAAAACTAATTTTTTACCTTTGCTGGTGTATTTTTCAAAAAGCTGGACTATATCATTGGGTGCCAGCACTTCTTGGCTAAATCCATGATGCTGATAAAACTCAACCAAGTATGGCAGAGAAAATAGATAAATTTTATCTGATATCAGTTTATCAGCAACGCCATTCATTAGTTGGTGACCTAAGCCTCTGCCTCTATGCTCAGGATGAACCAATATACCAAGCAGTATGTTAAATTCTCCGACTGCTCTAAGCCTGAGACTTGCAAAAATTTGCTCAGTATTAATGGGATTATTTTGTCGGCCGTTTTTTATAAGTACTGCTATTTTCTCTTTGCGAGAGATATGGGCGTAGGGCATGAAACTGTGATAAAAGCCGTAGGCGTATCTGCGGTTTTGCTCATCTAACCAAATTAATTTCAATTTATATTTTCCATCGATAGTAAGCATTGTGACAATGTCAAGTATCGAAGAAGTGTAGCCTTCACGCAACAGATAAACGATTTTTAGATGGGTGTCATGGATTTTGTGATCCTATTATTTTAGATGTAAATTGTTTCTTTTGGTGTTTTTTTGTAAGGTTAATGCTTATTTATGGTTGCTAGCTTGTTTCTAGTCATAAACTGTTACAAGAAACTGTCCAATTTACATAAAGTGTTTGCACTGCTTTACATAATTAGACGTTTTTTTATTTAAAGTAGAGGTTATTCACAACCTTGGTATTAGAAGAAAACTCATTAATGAAAATAAGTCTGATCTTGTTCCCTATTCTTATCGTGATCGCCGTGGTTACTTCGTTCAGTGGTTTCACTCAGGTGAAGAAGCCTAATGATAAGTCAGCTCCTGCGCCGCGTGTCGTGCCGGTTATCACCACGGTCGTCGAACAGCATCTGCTATCTCAGACTATTTCATTAATAGGTAAGCTGCATGCGGAACAATCTGTCTATATCTCTCCTGAAGTGGCGGGCAAGATAAAAGCGATTCATGTGTCTGCTAACCAAAAAATACACGCAGGTCAGCTACTAATCCAACTCGAAGATGCTAAGCCACAGGCGAGCGTGTCAGAGGCAAAAGCTTACCTCAACGATGAGAAGCGTAAGCTAAAAGAATATCTAAAACTTATCAGTCGTAATGCCATTACCCAGACTGAAATCGATGCTCAAACTGCCAACGTGGATATCGCGATCGCCAGACTCGAGTCGGCGCAGGCAGAACTAGAATACCATTATATCAAAGCGCCATTTTCTGGTACTGCGGGGTTACTGGATTTCAGCCTAGGGGCCATGGTGACGGCAGGGAGTGAATTGCTATCTCTCGATAACCTTACTTCTATGCGTGTCGATTTGCAGGTTTCTGAGAATTATCTTTCAATGCTGAGTGTTGGCATGGTTGTCGTTGCAACGAACAGGGCATGGCCCGATAGCACCTTTACTGGGCGCGTTGTGGCTATCGATCCCCGTATTAATGAAGAAACCCTGAACCTTAAGGTGCGGGTCAATTTTGATAACACTGATCATAAGCTAAAGCCTGGCATGATGATGTCGGCAAGCTTAAGTTTCCCAGCCGTATCTGAACCGGTGATCTCAGTTCAAGCCATAGAATATTCAGGTAGCAAGCGATTTGTGTATGTGATTGGTGAAAATCAGTTAGCCAAACGAACCCAAGTAACCTTAGGGGCACGAATTGAAGATGAGGTGCTTATCACCGAAGGACTCAGTGTTGGCGATCGCGTTGTCGTACAAGGGTTAATCAATATGCGTGATGGCTTAAGAGTGGATGATCTTGCAAGTAAAGATCAATCAATGGCAGCAGAGCATCAGTTAAATGACACTTCAGGAGACAGAAGTTAATGTTAATCTCTGATGTATCGATTAAACGTCCCGTTGTCGCTATTGTTTTAAGTCTGCTTTTATGTGTATTTGGCATGGTTTCCTTTTCAAAGTTGGCCGTACGTGAAATGCCGGATGTGGAAAATCCGGTAGTCACGGTAATGACGACCTATGCAGGTGCTTCGGCGGTGATCATGGAAAGCCAGATCACCACCGCGCTGGAAGATGAACTCACAGGCATCAGTGGCATAGATCATATCAGCTCAGTGACCCGCAACGGCATGTCTCGAATCACCATCACTTTCGATCTTGACTGGGATCTGACCGAAGGAGTGAGTGATATTCGTGATGCCGTCGCTCGTGCACAGCGTCATTTACCCGACGAGGCGAATGATCCCATTGTCTCCAAAGATAATGGTTCTGGAGAACCTTCAGTTTATGTGAACCTAAGCTCGTCAGTGATGGACAGAACCCAGCTAACCGACTATGCACAGCGGGTGTTGGAAGATCGATTTAGCCTGATAACCGGGGTAAGTTCGGTGAGTATCTCCGGCGGTCTGTATAAGGTGATGTATATTCAGCTCAAACCTGAGTTGATGGCAGGGCGCAATGTAACGACTGCCGATATCATTAATAGTTTAAATACAGAAAATGTCGAAACGCCAGGCGGTGAAGTAAGAAATGACATCACAGTAATGACAGTACGCACGGCACGGCTCTACAATCATCCGCAAGATTTTGATTATCTGGTGGTTCGAACTGCCAGTGATGGCACTCCGATTTATTTGAAAGATGTGGCCTCCGTTTTTATTGGTGCCGAAAATGAAAACTCCACATTTAAGAGTAATGGTGTACCAAACTTAAGTTTAGGGATCATAGCTCAGTCCAATGCCAATCCATTAGAGGTGGCAAAAGCGGTGCATATCGAAGTAGAACGAATCCAGCAATTCCTGCCCGAAGGTACTCAGTTAGTGGTCGATTACGATTCGACCGTATTTATTGATCGCTCGATTAGTGAAGTCTATAACACGTTGTTTATTACCGGTGCCTTAGTGGTATTGGTGCTCTATATTTTTATTGGTCAGGCGAGGGCAACGCTTATCCCTGCTGTGACCGTACCCGTGTCACTCATATCGGCGTTTATCGCAGCCAACTTCTTTGGTTTCTCGATAAACTTACTCACTCTAATGGCCTTAATTTTGTCCATCGGCCTTGTGGTCGATGATGCTATCGTTGTGGTGGAAAATGTTTTTCATCATATCGAGAAAGGTGAGCCACCGTTGCTGGCGGCTTATAAAGGCACTCGAGAAGTGGGTTTTGCGGTAGTGGCGACCACTGCGGTGCTGGTTATGGTCTTTCTACCCATTTCATTTATGGAAGGCATGGTGGGGCGCTTGTTCACCGAATTCTCAGTCATGCTGGCGATGTCGGTGATCTTTTCATCTATCGTAGCACTGACCTTAACGCCAGTGCTTTGCAGTAAAATGTTAAAAGTTAACGTTAAGCCAAATCGTTTCAACCTATGGGTAGATAA
Organism: Shewanella sp.; assembly: GCA_037132815.1. Taxonomy (GTDB): domain Bacteria; phylum Pseudomonadota; class Gammaproteobacteria; order Enterobacterales; family Shewanellaceae; genus Shewanella. The sequence continues at coordinate 4,254 of JBAHZX010000029.1, read as the reverse complement.
AGGTTTTAGTAGGCTTGAACGTGGCTATCGTATCGCTGTAGCCAAGGCTATTCGATATAAAATAGTCGCTCCAGTGGTGATCATCTTGTGTATTATCGGAAGTGGTGTCTTGATGCAGATTGTGCCATCTCAATTGGCACCTCAGGAAGATAGGGGAGTGATGTTTGCCTTTGTAAAGGGAGCTGAAGGCACCAGTTATAACCGAATGATAGCCAATATGGATATCGTCGAAGACAAGTTAATGCCGCTCCTAGGCCAAGGTGTGATCAGGTCTTTTAGTATCCAAGCACCAGCGTTTGGTGGTCGTGCAGGCGACGAAACGGGTTTTGTTATCATGCAGCTCGAAGATTGGGAACACAGAGACGTCAATGCTCAGCAAGCATTGAGCCTAGTCGCTAAAGCCTTGGAGGGGATCCCTGATGTGATGGTACGTCCCATGTTACCGGGTTTCAGAGGTAAGTCGAGTGAACCTGTTCAGTTTGTGATTGGTGGCTCTGATTACAAGGAGCTGTTTAAGTGGGCAACAATTTTACAAGAAGAAGCGTTTAACAGTCCCATGCTGGAGGGGGCAGAACTCGATTATGCCGAGACCACCCCTGAACTCGTTGTCAGTGTCGACCGTCAGCGCGCCGCTGAACTTGGAATCACCGTCGCCGAAGTGTCAGAGACTCTGGAAGTTATGCTGGGAGGGCGTAGCGAAACTACGTTTGTTGATCGAGGTGAAGAATATGATGTCTATATTAGAGGCGACGAGAATAGCTTTAATAGTAGGGCGGATTTGAATCAGATATATATGCGCTCTAGCAAAGGTGATTTGATCACTCTCGATTCGATAACACATATTGAAGAGGTAGCCTCGGCTCATAAGCTGAGTCACGACAATAAGCAAAAATCAATCACCCTCAAAGCTAACTTAGGTGAAGGCTATACCTTAGGTGAAGCTTTAGCGTTTCTCGATGCGAAAGCACTTGAGATCTTGCCTAGTGATATTTCGGTGAGCTACACGGGGGAGTCGAAAGACTTTAAAGAGAACCAGAGCAGCGTACTGGTGGTATTTGCTCTGGCTCTATTGGTGGCATATCTGGTATTAGCGGCTCAGTTCGAGAGTTTTATTAACCCTATTGTGGTGATGTTTACTGTGCCCATGGGCGTATTCGGTGGCTTTATCGGCCTCTACCTCACAGGGCAAGGGCTGAACATTTACAGCCAGATTGGCATGATCATGTTGATCGGCATGGTGACCAAGAACGGCATATTAATCGTTGAATTTGCTAACCAACTTCGCGATAAAGGGCTCGAGATTGAACAGGCGATTATCGATGCTTCGGCGCGCCGCTTGCGTCCTATCTTGATGACAGCATTTACAACCTTAATGGGAGCCATCCCCTTGATCATGTCATCAGGAGCTGGTTCTGAGAGTCGTATCGCCGTGGGAACCGTGGTTTTCTTTGGCATGGCGTTTGCCACTTTCGTTACCTTACTGGTGATCCCTGCCATGTATCGTTTAATCTCGGTGAACACTACATCCCCAGGTTTTGTTGAGGCACAATTAGAAGAGGCGATAGCCGCGCAGAAGCTGGCTGTGGAAAAATCAGTGACTTAAAGAAAATCTCTATAGTGATCCAAGCCCGACTAATATCTATTAGTCGGGCTTTTTGGTTATATCGACCGATATAAACCAAATGATCAACGACAGTTAGGTGATAAAACTTAGGCTGAATTTGGCGCCGCCCAGAGTCTCAGAACGGGACACAGAAAGTTGCCCCTGATAGCTGTCGACCAAGTCAGCCACAATAGCAAGGCCAATGCCATTTCCTTGTTGGTAGGAGTCGGCACGTATGCCGCGTTCGAAAATGTCGGCCTCTAGTTCGGGTGAGACACCCGGACCATCATCTTCTATGTCTATGCAGAGTTTACCTTTATTGATGCTAACCGTCAGGTTTACCTGAGAGTTAGCGGCCTTACAGGCATTGTCTAGTAAGTTGCCTAATATTTCGGTTAAATCGGCCTCATCGCCCTTAAAAATACACGGGTCATCAACACTAGAGGTTATTTTTATCTGAGGTTCACAATATATTTTTGGCAAGGTTCTCACTAACTTATCAGACACCGATATGACATCTATGCCTAAATGCCAAGATGCGCCAGCCGCGGTTTGTGCCCGCTTAAGCTGATGACTGATGATGCGGCTAATAATATTAGTCTGCTCAAACGAACTCTTACTCAGCCCCTTTTGGCTTTGAATTACCGCCAGTGGGGTTTTTAGGCTATGGGCCAGATCCGCTAGCGCATTGCGGTAACGTTGTCGCTGGCGCTGCTCGGTATTGAGCAAGGTGTTGAGTTGTTTTGCAACAGCTTGGAGCTCATTAGGATACTTTGCCTTGATTTGCATAGCTTTGCCTTGCTCTATTTCATTGAGTTCTCGCTTAAACTGAGCCAAGGGCTTGAGTGTCCAAAGGAGCCAGGCTAGCTGAACCAAAACAAGAAAAACGATTAAAATCAGTAACCAGCTCCAAAGATGTTGACTGAACAGGTCTATCTGGTTTTGATAATTGAGCTGATCTTTAATGATATGCACCGTGATTGGGAAGGTGACATTGTTAACACTCAATCCGTCAGCGGACAAAGCATTATGCTCAAAACTGGCGCTGTAGCTATAGATTATATGAGGTTTATTATCAATATCTATTTCATTAAATTGGCTTTGCCCTATTGCAGGAAGTGGTATGTTATCGGGTAAATCAAGTCCAAGAAACGAGTGTGATTGCCAAGTGACCTTGGTTGCTTTGGTGACGATATCTTGGGTCGAAATCAATGCAAACAGGCCCGAATGAATCACATTAAATTGATTTTCAGCTAAGGATTCAGGCATCATAAGTTGACCATTATCGACTTCTGTAACAGCTAAAATTGAGTAGAGATAGGCTTTCAGCTCGTTCTTGGCCGATGTGGATACTTGCTGTTTGAATGCATCGTTGAGGGTATAGCCAATCAAGGGAAGTAAGATTAAGATCAGCAAGAGCGCGCTGAGAATGAGGCGCGCCTTGAGTGAGTTCATTAGGTTTGAGAACTTACTTAGCATCAGGTTCATTTTCAGTGTGTTGTTTACAGCGAGCCAGTGGCTTTAAACGATAACCTTGCCCCCTCAATGTTTCTATTAGTCCGAGTTGATTGTCAGGATCTAGTTTCTTGCGCAGCCGACGAATAAAGACTTCAATCACGTTAGAGTCTAAGTCGAAGTCTTGATCGTAAATATGTTCAATCAATACTGTTTTAGATTTAACTTCTCCTGGGTGTAGCATGAAAAATTCGAATAGTTTGTATTCCGAACTGCTTAAGTTGATTAATTGATCTGACTTTTTAACTTCTAATGTACTGGTGTTTATACTAAAAACGCCATTGTAAATAACAGGGCTAGACTTACCTGCAGAACGACGAATTAAGGCATTGAGGCGGGCGATTAATTCTTCTGGGTGGAAAGGTTTAGTCAGATAATCATCAGCGCCAGCATCTAGGCCTTCGACTTTATCTTGCCAGCTATCGCGAGCGGTTAAGATCAAGATTGGAAAATCTATCTCTTGCTCTCTGAGTTTAGTGATTAACTCGATACCATTAAGCTTGGGTAAGCCGACATCTATTATCCCAGCATCATAGTTATACTCACGTCCTTGAAATAAACCATCTTCGCCATCACTAGCGACATCTAAGGTGAAGTTAGCATCGATCAGATGCTGTTTTAAGTTGGTTTGCAGTTCGATGTCATCTTCAACTAACAGTATTCGCATTGGCTACCTCTGTAATGATCCTCAGGGCAATTAGTTTCTATGCACCCTGCCGGTTTTAGCGTCCACGGAAACATAAAAAACGGCACCCGCACTGGACAATAACTTGACTCTATAACCTGAGTTTCCTTTGACTCGGCTCGATTGCACCTTGAGTATTTTTCCTGAATATTGACGTTTTACTAATTGAATCGCCTGTTGAGAACTGGTTATTTTTAATTTTCTAGTGGCTTGATTAGTCATTTTTTTAGACGGAGTAGCCATGCTCATTAAACTTAAGGCTGGGGCATGGTTTGAGCTTAAAGTAGAAATTACCGCGAGATTGAATGCGGCTCCCTGTAGTGGGAACAGCAAGCTAACCGATGTGATTAAAGCCAATGCAGTACTTGAAGCCAATTTCATTGAGTATGTCCGCTGTTAATATGCCTTATCAGTGTAAATATCCCATTCTTAAGACACAAGTTTTTAAATC